>JBFHON010000042.1:0-13808 GCA_041593295.1 Oceanococcaceae bacterium
GCTGGCCCGGCGCCTGGAGGGCAGCGGCGTGACCGCCAACTGCCTGCACCCGGGCTTCGTGGGCAGCGGCTTCGGCAAGAACAACGGGCGCCTCGCCCGCTTCGTGATGACGCTGGCCCGGCCCCTGGCCCGGGCCTGTCGCAACGCTGGTGCCAGGCGGTGAGACCGTGGCTGCTGATTGCGCTGCTGGGGCTCGCCGCCTATCAGTTCACGACCCGCAGCATCCACCCGCTGACCGCTTCATCTGCCCCGGCGACACGCGGGGTCGGCGCCGCCGAAGCTCCCGTGCAGGGGCCGCCCCGCTTGAAGGAGCCGATACCGCGCGACCGGTTCGAGATCACCCCGGTCCGCTCCTTTGCGATCCGGGCCCGGGTCCTGGGCCGTGAGGACTATCGTTTCGATACCGAAGCCGCGCTGTCACCCATGGACCTGGTACTGGGCTGGGGCCCGATGGCCGACCCGGCCGTGACCCGGAGCATCCGCATTCGTCAGTCCCGCCGCTGGTATCACTGGCGGGTGGATGAGGCCCCCATTCCCCTGCGGCAGATCGCATTGCACAGTGCCAACATGCACATGATCCCGGCCAACCGGGAGGTGCGCCGGCAACTGCAAGCCGTGCGACCGGGCAACATCGTTGAACTGGAGGGCCATCTGGTGAATGTGCGTCGCGATGATGGCTGGGGCTGGAAAAGCTCCCTGACCCGCACGGACGTCGGCTCCGGTGCCTGTGAACTGATCTGGGTCGAAACCCTGCAGGTCGAGCCCGGCTGAACCGGCCCGCTTCCGGCCGCAATCGCCGGCAAGCCCGGCCGGACGGGCGGCGGGCTTCACGCATCCTTCACACGCCGGCAGTTTTACTGCATGCTCCATACGCTTGCCGGCGTTCGCAGGCACGAGCCAGATGCCGGACATGGAGATATCAATGCGGCGCACAGTATTACAACACTTCATGCTGGGATCGCTGCTGTTTGCAGGTACCAGCATCGCCAGCTCGGCCATCCCGGAAGATCTGACCGAACTCAGCCTCGAAGCCCTGCTGGACATCGAGGTCACATCGGTTTCGCGCCGCTCCGAACAACTGGCCACCTCGGCCGCTTCGGTGTTCGTGCTGACCAACGAGGAAATCCGCCGCAGCGGGGCACGCACCCTGCCGGAAGCCCTGAAGCTGGTTCCCGGCCTGCACGTCGCCCAGATCGACGGACAACGCTGGGCGATTGCCGCACGCGGCTTCAACGGCAACATCTCCGACAAGCTGGAAGTCCTGATTGACGGCCGCAGCGTGTACTCCCCGCTGTTTGCCGGCACCTTCTGGGATTCCCAGGATGTGTTTCTGCCCGACATCGACCGCATCGAGGTCATTCGCGGCCCGGCATCGGTAACCTGGGGCTCCAACGCCGTCAACGGCGTGATCAACATCGTGACCCGGGATGCTGCGCAAACCCAGGGCGCCCTGGTCTATGCCGGCGGCGGCAATGAACAGGAGGCCTTCGCCGGTGCGCGCTACGGTGGCACGCTCGGCGACAATGCCCATTGGCGGGCCTACACCCGCTACTGGCAACGCGACCCGCTGGTCACCAGCGCTGGCGAGCGCGCCGAAGACGGGATGGACATGACCCAGACCGGCTTTCGGGTGGACTGGGCCGGCACCGATGGCCACCGGCTGACGGTGCAGGGCAACCACTATGAAAACCGGCTGGACGACCCCGCCAGCGATTTTTTCAACCCCGAAGGCAAAGACAATCGCCAGCGCGGCAGCAACCTCCTGGCCCGCTGGGAGCACCGGCTGAACGAGGATTCCCAATGGACCCTGCAGGCCTACTGGGACCGGACCGACCGGGTGCAGCAGGGCATCTTTGGCGAGTTGCGGAACACCTGGGACCTGCAGCTCACCTACCAGACGAGCTGGTGGGAGCGGAACGAAGTCGTCATTGGCGGTGGCTACCGGGCCTCCCGGGATGAGCAGGAAAACCCGCCTATCATTCAGTTCATCCCGGCCAAGCGCACCGTCCAGAACGCCAACGTCTTCATCAACAACCAGTACAGCCTCAGCGACCGGACGGTGCTGACGATGGGCGCGCGCCTGGAAGACAACGAATTCACCGGCTTTGATGTGCAGCCCAGCGTGCGCTTCAGCCATGCCCTGAACGACCGCACGGTGTTCTGGGGCAGTGTGTCACGGGCCCTGCGCCTGCCAACCCGCCTGGACGAGGATGTCATCGTTGCGTCAGTGATCGGCAACAAGGATTTCGAGCCCGAAGAGCTCATCGGCCAGGAACTGGGTTTCCGCCACCTGCTCAGTCGCAACCTCAGCGTCGATGGGACGGTGTTTCGCAATGACTACGACAAGATCCGCGGCACCGAAGAGGCCCAGAACGGCGAACCCGGCCTTATCGTCAACAACCACAGCGTGACCTCGCATGGTGCCGAGCTGAGCGCGATGTGGCAGGCCAGCGACACCTTGAAACTGCACGGTGCGTACAGTTTCATCACCCTGGATTTTCGACCGGACGCGGGTACGACGGACACCACGACCGAAAACAGCGAGGACCTGGCGCCCCGGCACCAGGTCTGGCTGCGTGCCGAATGGCAACCCGTCTCCCGGCTCAGCATCGGGAGCTATGTGCGCTTTGTGGATGAAATCCGCGGCTCCAAGGTTCCGGCATTTACCGAGCTGAACCTGCGCCTGGGCTGGCAACTGAACCGCGCCTGGGAAATCGCCCTGACGGGGCAGAACCTTGCCGAAGCGCAACACCGTGAATGGGTCGAGCCCGATGCCGATTCCGAGGCCCAGCGGGGCGTCTATGCCGAACTGATCTGGCACCCGGGAGCGCAGTAATGTCCGCCCGATTCCGTCATCGCAGACGCTTGCGACCCTGGGCGCTCGTGCTCATCTTGCTGCTGAGCGCCCCTCCCGCGCAGGCCGCCGATCTCGAACAGCGGATCAAGGCCGCGTTTCTCTACAACGTGGCCAAGTTTGTCACCTGGCCACGCAACACCGCGGGCAACGACGACAGCAGCATTGATATCTGCATCCTGCAGGACCCGGCCTTCGCGGCCGTGGTGCAGCAGGAACTCGTGGACAAGCGTATCGGCAATGCCCGGGTCCTGACCCACGGCATCGACGCGGCCAGCCCGGAGCAGGACTGCCAGATCCTCTTTGTCAGCACCCAGTCGCGCCCGGCAGAAACAGGCCGCAGCCTGGCCCAGTATCGCGACCAGCCCGTGCTGACCGTAGGGGACCCGGCCACCTTCCTCGCGGACGGCGGAATCATGCGGTTGAAGCGCGAAGACGGCAAGCTGCGCTTTGAAATCGACCTGCGCAGCCTGGAACGCTCGGGCCTGCAGGTCAGCTCCAAGCTGCTACGGCTGGCCGACATCGTGACAGGCCCCGCACCTGACCGCCGATGAGCAGACGCTGGCTCCCGACGCTGCAAAACGTGCCGCTGCGGCAGAAGCTGCGCTACGTCGTTACCGGCACGGCCACGGCCACGCTGGTTCTGGTCATGGCCGTGTACGTCGGTTACGGGTGGGTCTCGATCAACCAGGAGCTGCGCGAGGACCTGCAGGCGCGGGCCGAAATCATCGCCGCCAACAGCACCGCAGCCCTGGTATTCAACGACCCGGCTGCGGCGGCCGAAACGCTGTCGGCCCTGATGGCCACGCCGGAGGTGGTCCGCGCCTGCATCTATCGCAGCGAAGCGGAAAAAGCCGACCGCCTGCTGGCCCGCTATACCAGCACGGACAGCAATGCCCTGTGCCCCCCGGTGGCCACGCAGCTTCCCCAGGAAGCGGCGACCAACCGCATGCGGGTCACCCAGGACATCTTCCTCGACGGGAGCCGCGCCGGCACGCTGATGATCGAGTCGGACCTGCGCCAGTTGTGGAAGCGCATTACCACCACCGGCTGGGCCAGCCTGGTCATTGTCCTGCTGGTGACCAGCCTGGCCATCGCGTTGAGCCGGGTTGTCGAGCAGGCCATTGCACAGCCGATCATGCGGCTGCATGAAGTCATGCAGCAGGTTGCCCAGTCGGGTGACTACACGCTGCGGGCCCAGCCCATGAATGCCGGGCACGATGAAATCGGGGCGCTGGTCGAAGGCTTCAACGAGATGCTCGCCAAAGTGGACATGCGCGACAGCGAACTGCTCAATGCCCAGGCCGAGCTGAAAATCCAGATCACGCAGCGCGATCAGGCCAACGCCGAGCTCAGCCGCACCATGCAGCAACTGCGCAGCACCCAGAACCAGTTGGTGCAGTCGGAAAAGATGGCCTCACTGGGCGGCCTGGTGGCCGGCATCGCCCACGAGATCAACACCCCGGTCGGGGTCGCCTTCACCGCGGCCTCCACGCTGCAGGCGCGCTCGCGGGACCTCAAGGCCGACTACGAAGACGGCAACATGCGCCGCTCCACCCTGGACCGCTATGTCGAACAGGCCGTCGAAATCGGCGACATGATCGTCAAGAACCTGGCACGGGCTGCCGAACTGATCCAGAGCTTCAAGCAGGTGGCGGTGGACCAGACCAGCAGCGAACGCCGCAGTTTCGACCTGCATGAATACATTGACGAAACCCTGGTCAGCCTGCGCCCGCGCCTGAAGAAGCTGCCCTACCAGGTCCACGTGGACTGCCCGAACGACATCCGCATCGACGGCTACCCCGGTGCCTTTTCGCAGATTCTGACGAACCTGATCCTGAATTCGGTCACCCATGCCTTTGAAGGGCGCGACAACGGCAACATCTGGATTCGGGCCGTTGCCGAGGGCGATCAGGTGCTGTTGAGCTATTCCGATGACGGCGTCGGCATGGACAATGCATCGAAGAAACGCATTTATGACCCGTTTTTCACGACCAAGCGCGGTCTCGGCGGCAGCGGCCTCGGCATGCACGTCGTCTTCAACCTGGTCACACAGACGCTTGGCGGAACCATCAGCATGCCCGACACGGAACGTGGCATTGCCTTTGATATCCGCTTTCCCCAGAAGGCCCCTCGATGAACGATGACGACCTGAACCTGATCGATGACCTCGCCCCGGCATCCGCGCGCAAAAAACCCTGGAAGGTGCTGGTTGTCGATGACGAGGAGGAAGTGCACACCATCACCAAGGTGGCTCTGTCGGATTTTCATTTCCAGCAGCGGCCACTGGAGTTCCTGCATGCATATTCCGGGCAAGAAGCCCGGAACATGGTCGATAGCACCACAGATATCGCCATCATGCTGGTGGACGTGGTCATGGAAACCGACCGCGCCGGTCTGGATTTCGTCCACTACGTCCGTGAAACCGCCAAGCTGAAGTTCCCGCGCATCATCTTGCGCACCGGGCAGCCCGGGCAGGCGCCCGAGCGCACGGTCATCACCGAATATGACATCAACGACTACAAGCAGAAGACCGAACTGACCCAGGAAAAAATGTTCTCGGTCATGCATACCAGCCTCGGCTCGTACCGGGACCTGATGGCGCTGGAGCGCAGCCGCAAGGGCCTGCGTAAGGTCATCGAGGCCTCCGCCCAGCTGTTCGAGCTGCAATCGATGGAGCGTTTCGCCCAGGGAGTGCTGGAACAGCTGGCAGCCCTGCTGTACCTCAACGACGAAGCCCTGGTGATCCGCTGCGAAGGGGTGGCCGCCGAGGAACAGGACGGCGACATGTCCATCCTGGCCGGTACCGGTCGCTTCGCTGACCTGGCGGGCAAGAAGGCGCGTGAGGTGCTGCCCCCCGATGTTCTCGCGCTGCTGCTGGGCACCATGGAGAAGGGCACCTGGATTCAGGGCGACGGCTATTTCACCGCGGCGTACACCACGGACAGCCAGTTCCGCAATATCCTGTATGTTTCCGGGGATCTCAGTTTCGAGCCCCCGGAAATGGACCTGATCCAGCTGTTCTGCCAGTGTGTCTCCAAGGCACAGGACAACCTGCATCGCATCAACGAAAAGCTGGCGGCCACCCACGGAGCACACTGAACTGATGGAAGGCGAGTTACTGGAATTTCGCGAGGAGGTCGTCCCTGACGACCCGCATCCGCGTGTTCCGGCGTGGAAGATACTCGTCGTCGACGATGAGCCGGAAGTCCACCGGGTGACCCACCTGACCCTGGACGATTTTCGCTATCAGGGTCGGCCGGTCATGTTCATCGAGGCCTATTCCGGTGCGGAAGCCATCGACCTTCTGGCACAACATGACGACATCGCGGTCGTGCTGCTCGATGTGGTGATGGAAACCGATGACGCCGGTTTCCGGGTGGTGGAGCACATCCGCAATACCCTGGGAAACAGCACCACGCGCATCATCCTGCGCACCGGGCAACCCGGTCAGGCCCCGGCCCGGCAGGTCATCCAGCGCTACGGCATCAACGACTATCACAGCAAGGCCGACCTCAGCGCCGAGCGCATGTATATCGCGATCTACACCGCGATCTCGATGTACGACCACCTCAAGACCATCGAACAACGGGAGCAGCAGCTGCAGGCTGCCTACGCGGAAATCGAACAACTGGTCTACATCTCCTCGCACGACCTGCGCGAGCCGCTGCTCAGCGTCACGACACTGAGTCAGCGCCTGCTCGACATGAAGCACGACCAGCTGGACGCCGAAGGCCAGCGCTGCCTGGAATACATTGGCACCGCCGTCCGCCGCATGAGCGAACTGGTCCGGGGCCTGCTGGATCACTCCCGCCTGGGCCAGACCCAGCCCGGCGAGACCATCGCGCTGCCGGCTCTGGTCGCCGAGCTGCGCAATGAACTGGCCCCGCAGATCGCGGAAGCCCAGGCCGAAATTACCTGCGCGAACCTGCCGGATATTTTCGGCGAACGCCCGAAAATCAAACTGCTGATCCATCACCTGCTGGCCAATGCCCTCAAGTACCGGCAACCCGGACGGCCCGCCCGCATCCGGATCACCGCGAACACTGATGGCCCGGTTCCGGTGTATGCCATCCGCGACGAAGGCATCGGCATCCCCGCCGAGCACCACCAGAAGATTTTCGATGTGTTCTTCCGGCTGCACCATCGCGACGAATTCGAGGGTACCGGCATCGGGCTGGCGCACTGCCGCAAGATCGTCGCGCAGCACGGCGGACGCATCTGGGTGGAATCCGCCGCAGGGGCTGGCACAACCTTTCATTTCACCCTGCCGGGAGCGTCCGCGCCCGCGCACTAAGCAGCGCCGGCAGCAGGCTGGCCGCGCAAGCCTGGCATCCGCTACGATGGCAGCGTGCTTGAGCCGCAGCGAGCCGACAAGGAGGGCACGTGGACATCCGCGCAATGGCATCGCGCCGGAACAAGCGCATCAGGGCCTGCATCGAATGCGATCTGGTCATGGAAATCCCGGCCCTGCGACCGGGTGAAAGCGCACGCTGCCCGCGCTGCGGTCATCGTATGCAGAAGCGCCAGAAAGCCCCGTTGCAGGAAGCTGCTGCCACCTGTGTCGCCGCCCTGGTCATGCTTGGCGCCTCGCTACCGTTCACCTTCGTCAGCTTTTCCGGCCAGGGTGCCAGCAACGAAATGGCCTTTCTGGACACCTCGCTGAGCCTGGCCGGCACCACGGAACCCCTGCTCGCGCTGGTCGTCGCGCTGGCGATTCTGGTGTTTCCGGCCATGTACCTGTTTGCCGTGGCCTATCTGCATTTCGGTCTGCTGGCATCCCGCCGCCTGCGCGGCGCACGGCCGCTGGTGCGGGTCATCCGGGCGGTGGAACCGTGGATGATGGCCGACGTGTTTCTGGTCGGCGCCCTGGTCAGCCTGATCAAGCTGGCCGGCATGGCGGATGTGGCCTTTGGCCCCTCGTTCTGGGCTTTTTGTGCCTTTGTCGTGCTGCTGGTGCGCACGACCACCCGCGTCAACTATGAAGCCCTGTGGCTGACGCTGGGTGGGGACACCCAACCCGCGCTGAGTCAGGCCCGCTGCGGCCACAGCGCCGCTTCCCAGGCAATGGCCTCCTGCCACTGCTGCGGTCAGTTGCTGCACCTGCCCAGCCTGCCGCAGCTGCGCTGCCCGCGCTGCGACTCCGACATCCCGCCGCTGCGCCGGCCCAGCCTGCAACGGACCTGGGCGCTGCTGCTGACCGCAGTCATTCTGTATATTCCGGCCAACACCTACCCGATCATGGAAACCGTCTCCATGGGAGAAACGCAGGCCTCAACCATCGCCGGTGGCGTGGTCATCCTCTGGGAAAACGGCTCCTGGCCGGTGGCCCTGGTGATCTTTGTCGCCAGCCTGCTGGTGCCGATCATCAAGATCCTGATCCTGACCTGGCTGTGCCTGATCGCCGGCTCACCACGGACCCGTGGTCACCTGCTGCAGCACCGTCTGTACCAGGTCACCGAGTTCATCGGCCGCTGGTCGATGGTCGATGTGTTCGTGGTTGCCATCCTGGTCGCGCTGATTCGCGGCGGTGCCGTCATGTCGGTCTATCCCGGTTCGGCGGCTCTGGCCTTTTGCGGCGTCGTGGTGCTGACCATGCTCGCCGCACGCAGCTTTGACTCGCGCCTGATCTGGGCCGATGTCAACGAGGAGCCCGCATGGCCGCGCGGGCAGCCTGCATGAGCAACCCGCCCACCCGCGCCCTGCGCGAAGAACCCCGGCGCGTCTCGCCGATCTGGGTGGTACCCCTGGTCGCCGCCGCCATCGGCCTGTGGATGGTCTGGCATGGCTACGCCACCCGCGGCGAGCTGATCACGATCGTCATGGAAACAGCCGAGGGCGTCGAATCCGGCAAAACCCTGATCAAGGCCCGGGATGTCGCGGTCGGCAAGGTGGAGTCGGTCCGCCTCTCCGAAGACCTGGATCACATCGTGGTCACCGCACGCATCAATCCGGATGCGCAGCAGTTGCTGCGCCAGGACACGCAGTTCTGGGTGGTCAAGCCGCGCATTGGCCGCGAAGGCATTTCCGGCCTGACGACTTTCATGTCGGGCGCGTACATTCAGGTACAACCCGGTGAGGACAGTGAACCGCGTTTCGAGTTTGTTGCCCTGGAAACCCCTCCGGCGACTTTCCAGGACGCCGCCGGGCTGCGCCTGCAGCTGACCGGCGAGCGGGTGCAGGCGGCCAAGGTCGGTGACCCAGTGGACTATCAGGGCTACAGCGTCGGCCGGGTGGAAAGCGCGAAATTCGACGTTACCACCCGCAAACAGACCTACCGCATTTACATCCAGGCGCCTTATACCGCGCTGGTGACTACCACCACACGCTTCTGGACCAGTTCCGGGATCAAGCTGAGCCTCGGGGCGCAGGGGGTCACAGTCGACTCCGGGTCGGCGGAAGCCCTGCTCGGCGGCGGCATTTCCTTCGATGTTCCGGAAGGGCTGGGGCCGGGGCAGGAAGTGGACTCGGATGCACAGTTCGTGCTCTACCCCGACCGCGATGCCGCACGCCAGGGGCGCTTTGACCGCCACATCGCCTTCGTGCTGATGGTCGACGGCAGTGTGCGCGGCCTGAGCCCCGGGGCGCCGGTGGAGTATCGCGGCGTGCGCATCGGCACGGTTGCCGAGGTGCCCTACCGCTACACCCAGAGCGCCACGAGCGCGCTGGACAACCCGACCATCCCGGTGCTGATCCACATCGAGCCGCAGCGTCTGGATTCCCGGTCGCTGCCCGCCGATGACGCCCTCTGGCGCGAGCGCTTTCTGGCGCTGGCCCAGGGCGGCCTGCGCGCCTCGCTGGGCAGCGGCAATCTGCTCACCGGCGCGCTGCTGGTCAATCTCGACTTTGTCGCTGACAGCACGCCGCCGAAGCGGGAACGCTACCAGGGCGTGGATGTCTTCCCCAGCGTGCAGGCCGGGCTGGGAGACCTCCAGCAGCAGCTGTCACAACTGCTGACCAAGCTGAATGGGCTGCCCGTCGAGGGGTTGCTGACACAATTGCAGGCACTGGCCGGCAACCTCAACCTGCTGCTGCAGGACCCGGGAACCCGCGCCGTACCGGCAGCCCTGCAGCAAAGCCTGCAGGATCTCAGCGAAACGCTGAACGGGTTCTCCGAGAATGCGCCCGCCTACAAGGAGCTGAACCGGCTGCTGCGTGACCTGCAACCGCTCATCCGCACCCTGGATGAACAACCCAACGCGCTGATCTTCAAACGATCCACCCGCGCCGATCCTGAACCCCGGGCCCCCCAATGATTGCACTCCGGCTGACCTCCCGTTGCCTGCGCACCAGCCTTGGTGCCGGCTTGTTGTTGCTGCTTGCCGCGTGCGCCAGCAGCCCGCCGGCGGTTCAGCACTACACCTTGCCGCAGCTGGACCGCAGTTACCCGGTGCTGCCCGCTGCGGTCAGTCCGGTCACGCTGCAGCTCAGTGCCGTGCATGTCGCCGACCACATCGACCGCCACGGGCTGCTGTATCAGCGCAGCGACATTACGCTGAGCGAAGCCAGCCAACATCTCTGGGCAGAAAGCATTCGCGCCCAGCTCAGCCGTGGCCTGCGGCTGGAGTTGAGCACGCGACTTCAGCCACTGCAGGTGCTCGACGCCCGGCAGATGCAGCCCGGTGACCCCCGGGACTACCAGCTCAGCATTCAGGTGGAGCAGTTCCAGGGGCACCATGCCGGCCGCGCCATCGTCGCCGGCACCTGGACACTGCGGGATGCGAGCGGCGAGCTGATCGTCACCCAGCCCTACCGGATTGAACGCCCCCTGGCTGAAAACGGTTACCCGGCGCTGGTCCGCAGTCTGGATGCCGCCTGGCTTGCGCTGGCGGCGGACATCAGCCGTTCGCTGCTGCAGCGGGATGCCCGCCTGCAGCCGCACCCCTGAGCCTCACAGCCCGGCAAAGCGCTCCTGCCGGGGCTGCTGCGCGGCGTTGTCCCCGCTCAGCCCCACACCCACGAGGCGATAGCGGGTTGTCGCCGGCAACTCGACCCGCTCGCGCAGGCTCAACGCACGGGCAATCAGTTCCTCCGGCGACGCCGGGGGCGCCTCCCCGGTAAAACTACGCGTCAGCTGACGGAAATCGGCCGTCTTCAGCTTCAGCACCACCGTACAGGCTGCCCAGCCGCTGGACTGGGATGCCCGCCAGACCTTCTCGGCCAGACGCCGGATGGCCGGTTCCAGCGCGTCCAGCGGCAGGTCGGTACGGAAGGTGTCCTCGGCCGACAGGGACTTGCGCGGACGGTCCGGCTGCACGCTGGAGTGGTCCACCCCGCGGGCCAGACGATACAGCCGCCGGCCCATGCTGCCGAAGTGCGCTTCCAGCTGCGCCTGCGGCCACGTGCGCAATACGCCGACGGTAGCGACACCGGCCGCCTGCAGGCGTGCCCCCAGGACCTTGCCAACACCAGGCAGCTTGCCCACCGGCAACGGGGTCAGGAAGGCCTCGACCTGGCTCGGCCGGATCACGAAAATTCCATCCGGCTTGCGCCAGTCGGAGGCGATCTTGGCCAGGAACTTGTTCGGCGCCACCCCGGCCGAGGCGGTCAGGTGGAGTTCGCTGCGTATGGCCGCGCGGATCGATTCGGCAACGGCTGTGGCACTGGGCAGCCCCTGCAGGTTGCGGCTCACGTCGAGATAGGCCTCGTCCAGCGACAGCGGCTCGATCTGCGGCGTGTGCCGGGCGAATATTTCCCGGACCTGGCGGGATACCGCGCGGTAGCGGACGAAGTCCGGCGGCACGAACACCGCATCCGGGCATTGCCGCGCCGCGCGCAGTGCCGGCATGGCCGAGCGCACCCCGAATTGTCGCGCTTCGTAGGACGCCGCACACACCACCGAACGCGGCCCTTTCCAGGCCACCACCACCGGCCGACCGCGAAGCGCAGGGTCGTCACGCTGCTCGACCGAGGCGTAAAACGCATCCATGTCGACATGCACGATCTTGCGCTCGGGCGAATCCGCCGGCTCCACCCGTCAGCCCGCTGGGTTTGCTGTGTCCGACTCCGCCGTGAGCTGCAGGCGACGCTCAAGCAAGGTGGATGTCAGCAGACTGGCCATGCAGAAGCTGAAGAACAGGAAAAAGCCCAGCTGCAGCTCGGTGCCATTGGTGGTCAGCACTTCGGCCGTCGGCACCTGACTGATCTTGCCCAGCTGGCTCTCCATCAGCCCGTCAAAACCGAGGTAGGCCATGATGATGGCCACCACCATGACGTCAGCCATCGACCATTTGGACGACTTGAGTGCGAAAAAGCGCAGCACGCCGCCACCGCGCACCGTGCGACCGGCATGCAGCAACACCGTGGCCGCCCCCAGCTTGGCCAGCGGGAAGACCACCGAAAAGGTCATCACCAGAACCCCGACCAGGGCCGACTTGGCATCGCCGGCCTGCATCATGACCAGCACGATGTCGACAACGCTTTTGCTCTGGAAGTACAGCACCTGGTCGGCAAAGGCCAGTTCCTCGCCGAGCAGGCTCATGCGCAGCTCGGATATCCGGGCTTCGACATTCAGCATGGGTGTCACCACTCCGCTGGCCATAAGCACCGTCACGGCGACCAGCAGAAAGCCCATGGACCAGGCGGTGGCGTCCCCGGGGACGGCTCCCCGCTGATCCCGCCAGATCAGCAACAACATCAGGCCGACCAGACTGACCAGCAGCACGACCTGCAGCGAGGCCCGGTTTTCCAGCCGGCTGGCCTTGGCACTGAGCAGCGCCCGGCAGAAGTTCACCTCGGCACAACCATACCGCTGCTGAATCGCGTCGATCTGCGTACGGTCGACCTTGGTGAAGGTGGATTGCGAAACATCGCTCAAGGCGCCGGACAGGAAGCGGATCAGCTCTTCCCGGGCCTCGGGCTTGTTCAGCTCGACCATGATCGCATCGGCGTATTCCGGGGCCTTGTCGCGGATGTCATCGAAGTCCACGAGCATGTCCTGCACGCCCTGCTTGAGCCCGCCCTGAAAGCGCTGCCACCAGCTACCTTCCTGGTTTTTTTCCCGAATGTACGCATCAACCTCGCGCATCAGGGTATCCAGCATGCGCGAGAAACTGTCCAGCAATGCCGCCCGGTTTTCAGGACCGAAATCAAAGCTGCGGATGCGCTTTTCCAGAATCCAGCGAATGCTGTCGACCCAGGCCTGGGCATCGAGCAGGCCGTACTGCACATTCTCCAGTTCCGCCTGCGCGGTGCGCATCTGCTGCATGCCGCGCAGGTCGCGAATGATGCTCGCCCCCAGCGCGACACTGGCGAGCATCAGCAACAACAACAGGCCCCGGGTGCTCAGCCAGGGATTGCGTGCGGGCGTCTCCATCCCGGATCAGAAACCGGCGTCGCTGAAGTTTCCCGCGGTTTTGGTCATCACGGCGCGGGCGGCTTCCCGCTGGTTGGGGCTGTTCATGATCTGCATTTGCGCGTCCTGCTCGCGCTGCATCGCGGCACTGGCATCCGCTTCGCCCCAGTTGGCATCCAGCACCTGCTTGCCCAGACGAATCGCATCCGGGTTTTTCTGCGCAATGGTCGCGGCCAGGGCCAGGGCCTCGGCGACGGGATCGGCGACGACCCGGGTGACCAGGCCCAGCGCAGCGGCCTCCTCACCGCTGACAATGCGGCCGGTATAGGTCAGTTCCTTGGCCACATCCAGACCCACCAGCTGCGGCAGGGTGACGGTGCCGCTCATGTCCGGGATCAGGCCCCATTTGATCTCCATGACGGAGAGCCTGGCTTCGGCGCTCGCCAGGCGGATGTCCGCGCCCAGGGCGATCTGGATACCGCCGCCATAACAGGCGCCGTGTATCGCGGCGATCACCGGCATCGGCAGTCGCTTCCACAACCACCCGGCCTGCTGAAAGAGATTGCCCTCATCCCCCTGCGCACGCCGGAAACCTTCGGCAAACGCTTGCGGATGCTGGGACATTTCCGGGTAGTCCAGGCCCGAGCAGAAGCTGGGCCC
>JBFHON010000043.1:0-13758 GCA_041593295.1 Oceanococcaceae bacterium
CGTATTTCTCCAGGGCCGCTTCGGCGGCGCCGTCATGAATCATGCCGCGCATGGTTTCATCGACGGAAATGACTTCATGGATACCGACCCGGCCGGTGTACCCGGACTGGCGGCACTTGTCGCAGCCTTTCGCCCGGTAGATGTGCCCGTCGAAGTCATCGGGGACGTTAAGCAGTTCGCGCTCAGTCGGGTCCGGCTGATGAGGTTCGCGGCAATCCACACACAGTGTGCGCACCAGGCGCTGAGCGATCAGCCCGATCAGGCTGGACGCCATCAGGAAAGGTTCCACGCCCATGTCGCGCAGACGCGCCACTGCACCAACTGCGGTGTTGGTATGCAGGGTGGAGAGCACCAGGTGGCCGGTCAGCGAGGCCTGAACGGCAATTTCCGCGGTTTCCAGGTCGCGGATTTCGCCCACCATCACCACGTCCGGATCCTGGCGCAGAATGGCGCGCAGTCCGCGCGCGAATGTCATTTCGACCTTGCCATTGACCTGGGTCTGCCCGATGCCGTCAAGGAAATATTCGATCGGGTCTTCGACCGTGAGGATATTGCGGCTCTTGTCGTTCAGGCTGGTCAGCGAGGCATACAGCGTTGTGGTCTTGCCCGACCCCGTGGGCCCGGTGACCAGAATGATGCCGTGCGGTTTCTTGATCAGCTGCTGCATGGTCTGCAGCTGCTGTTCGCCCATGCCGAGGTGGCCCAGGTCGAGGCGCCCGGCCTGCTTGTCCAGCAGACGCAGCACGATGCGCTCACCATGACCGGAAGGGATCGTGGACACACGGACGTCTACCGGCCGGCCGGCCAGCTTGATGGAAATGCGCCCGTCCTGGGGGACCCGCTTCTCCGCAATATCCAGCTTCGCCATGACCTTGATCCGCGACAGGATCAGGGGGGTGAGGGCGCGTTGTGGTGCAAGAACCTGACGCAGGACGCCATCGACACGAAAGCGGATGACCAGCCGGTTTTCGAAGGGCTCGATGTGAATATCGGAGGCATTTTCCTTGACCGCCTCCGAGAGCATCGCATTGATCAGCCGGATGATTGGCGCATCGTCGTCGGATTCCAGCAGATCCTGCGGTTCGGCGAGGGCTTCGGCGGCCGAGCTCAGGTCCGCATCGTCATCCAGGCCCTGCATGGCCTGCATGGTTTCGCTGTTGTTGCCTTCGTAGCGGCGTTGCAGTTCGCGGTCGAACTCCTCGGCAGTGACTTCCTGCAGCGGCGGTAGCTGTCCATCCAGCAGGCGCTGGACCTCGGCCAGTACCGAAAGAGCCGGCCCTGGGCGGTGGAGGACGCGCAGGGCGTGCGCATCGTCCGCCGGGACGACCAGCACGCCATGCCGCTTGGAAAACGCGAAGTTCGGCAGCGTATGCGGTGTTGTTTCCATGTTCAGCGTAGGTGGCCGCGGCCCATTTTCTTGCGGGTTGCCGGTTCGCTTTCGGCGTCATATTCTTCGCCGTACACCACCGGTTGCGTTTCGAGTTGCAGCGGCTTGGGGCGGACAGGTTGGCTGATCGGCGCTGCCGGGTTGGTCTCTGTCAATGAGGCCTTGGTTGGCGCCTGTTCCTCGGTTCCGGTGTTTTCCGGGGCCGTCTGTGCGCCGGGCAGCGTGTCGAGAACGCGGGGGCGGACAAACTGTTCGAGGGGGTCGAGCTGCGGGCCGCGGTCATTCCAGAGCAGGCGGGTATCGCGTGACATGCCCTGCATATGCCGCATCTGGTTGTACTTGCGCCCGGTGTAATAGTTAGCGGTTTCGCGGTCGCGCAGAATCGTCGGGCGAATGAAGATCATCAGGTTCTGCTTCGACTTGCTGACACTGGTCGAGCGGAACAGGGCGCCGATCAGCGGGATGTCGCCGAGCAGCGGGATCTTCTGCTCCGTCTGCTGCACGTTGTCATCGATCAGGCCACCCAGCACCAGGATGTCGCCATCATCGATCATGACGGTGGTTTCCAGCGTGCGCTTGTTGGTCACCAGGTCGACCGCGCCTGCCGAGCCGGCGCTGACGTTGGAGGATTCCTGCTTGATCTTCAGCTGGATGTTGTCGCCTTCATTGATCTGCGGGGTGATGGACAGGGTCAGGCCCACGTCCTTGCGCTGGATCGTCTGGAAGGGGTTCACCGAACCGCCAGTGGTGCCGGTGTTGGAGAAGGACCCGGTCAGGAACGGGACTTCCTGGCCGACGGAGATCTGCGCTTCTTCATTGTCCATCGTGACCAGGGACGGGGTGCTCAGCACATTGGTATCGCCATCGCCGTAGAGCACATTCAGCAGCGCGCCAAAGGATGTGCCGTCATCGGAAATCCGGCCGCCGGCAATGTTCAGCCCCTGGCTGAGGGCGCCCAGTGCCGCCGTGGCGGTACCGCTGGTGGCCGCCGATGCGGCAGCACTGATCACGCTGGAGTTCAGCACGCTGGCAGCGGCGATCCGGTCTTCATTGAGCACGGCCCAGTCGACACCCAGGTCACGCGCCTTGCTGACGCTGACTTCGGCAAGGATGCCTTCGACCAGAACCTGGGCCCGGCGGATATCAAGCTGGGCAATGACCGACTTGAGGCCACGCATGATCTTGGGTGGCGCGGTGATCACCAGTGCATTGGTGTCGGGCTCCGCCACGATGCGGGTGTCGCCGGTGTTGGCGCCGCCCTGACTGGATGCGGGGGAGTTGCCTGTGCCGCCCGCCTTGCCGGTCTGGCTCTGCACATAACCTTCAAGAATGGGTGCCAGGGTTTCGGCGTTGGCATAGGACAGGTAGATCACCTGCGTATCGCCGTCTTCCTCCAGCGGGATGTCCAGGTGCGCAATCAGCGCCCGGATGCTGACCCGCTGGGTCTTCTCGCCGGAAAGCAGGATGGAGTTCGTGCGCTCATCGGCGAGTACGACGATGGGCTCCTGACCTGCAGCCTGTTTCGAGGCCTGGGACCCCTGTGTCAGCCCCTGCACGACCCGCTGCACGTCTGCAGAGCTGGCGTAGCGCAGACGAATGACCTCGACATCGGCGTCGGTGGCCTGGTCGATGCGGCGAATGATTTCCGCCATGCGCTGCACGTTGGCGGCGCGGTCGGAAATGATCAGCATGTTGGATGGCGAGTAGGCAGCCAGGTGGCCGTACTGCGGCACCAGCGGGCGCAGGATCGGGACCAGCTGGGCGGCCGGGACATTGGCGATCTCAAGGACCCGGGTGACGATTTCGTCTTCGGCGAGGCCTTCAAACTCGAAGTAGCTGCCGCCGTCCTGCTTGGCGCCGACTTCCGGAACGATTTTCGTGACCGGGCCTGCGGGGACTGCCGCAAAGCCGTGAACCTGCAGCACCGCCAGGAACACGCTGTACAGCTCGTCCGGCGACATCGGAGTCGACGACAGGACGGTGACCTTGCCCTTTACCCGCGGATCGACGATGAAGTTGGTGCCGGTCAGTTCACTGACGGTGGTGATCAGCGAGTTGATCTCCGCGTCCTTGAGGTTCAGTGTCGTGCCGCCATCATTCTGTGCACGGGCGCCCAGAGGCAGCGCAACGAGAAGGGCGAAAAGGCAAAGCCGAAGGGGGGCCGGAATCATGGATTGAGGCTCACTGAAAAAGATTGCTGGTTGCCAGCGCGTTCGATGGTGATGTCGACGTTGCTGGCTTGAGAGAGTTCGCCAAGCAGCTGCAGGCTGCGCGAGGGGTCATTCAGGTCCACGCCGTTGACGCGGGTCAGGATGTCACCCGGGCGCAGGCCGATTTCGCGGAACAGTTGACGATCCCGACCCGGGTAGATGCGGTAGCCAACAAGACTCCCGTCGCGCCGGGCAGGTTGCATGCGCATGTAGCGCGATGCCTTGGTCGGGTCGTTCAGCAGTTCCTCACGGATGTTGCTGAGCTTCATGGCCGCTTCGACGTCGAGAACCTGTGCGCCGCTGGGGCGGTTGGAGATCGTGGGCATGGCGACTACCGCTGCCGGGTCGGTTGGCAGGTCCTTCTCCAGGCGCAGTGTTTCCAGACGACCTGCGCGCTTGAGCAACACCCGGTCGGGGTGGATGGCGTGCAGCGTTGCGCCCCCGGGGACATCCATGCCGATCAGGTACGGCATCAGGTCATTGGGGTTGGATTCGATCAGGGCGCGCGAATCCTTTGCGGACTCGGAAGCGACGATACCGCGCAAGGTCAGGCGCAATTTGGTGTCCGGTGCATCCACCGGGTCCAGTTCTTCCACCGGCGCGGCGTTGGCCTGGTAGCTGCCGTAAAGGTTGGCGCTGAGCAATGGCGAGATGTTCAGCGCAGGTGTCGGATTCTTGGCGGATGTGGCGGCGGGTGGCGGAGCGGGGGGCTGCCAGGCCGGACCGTCCGGCATCAGCAACCAGAATGCCCGCGCGAGTTCAACACCGATCAGGGCCAGGGCCACAAGCATGAGCAGCTGCGGTCCGGACTGGAATGCGCGCTGCAGGATGGGGGGGATGGTTCGGGACACGAAATATCAAGACTCAGCCAGTGCGTAGTTTCTCATGAATCCAGCCAAATCGCCGCAGATGCATCGGGTTTTGCCGGGGTTAGCGTGGAGTTGACTGCGGGTTGAACCAGAGGTTCCTTTTCCGGGTCGCATGTTCCTTTCGTACCTGCCTAGAATGGAGCCATGAGTGATTCACATGAGCACAGCCCCGATCACGGGACGGTCGTTGAGGCGGCACGGCCCCGTCTGGCGCCCCCGCCGATGTACCGAGTTGTCGTCTTGAATGACGATGACACGCCCATGGAATTCGTTGTGCATGTCCTACAGAAGTTCTTTCGATTGCCGCACGAGGCGGCTGTACAGGTCATGATGGAAGTGCACACCAACGGGCAGGCTTCGGCCGGTACCTTTACCGCCGAGATTGCCGAAACAAAGGTTGATCAAGTGAACCGTTATGCACGTGAACATCAGCACCCTCTGATGACCACACTGGAGCGTGAGTGATGTTGAGCCAGGAATTGCAGAAAGCGCTGGACGCTGCATTCGTACAAGCCAAGCGCAGTGGCCACGAACTGCTGACGGTCGAGCATCTGTTGCTGTCGTTGCTGGACGACACCGAAGTATCCGATGTCCTGCGAGCGGTCGGCGCATCGCTGGACAGGCTGCGTGGCGACCTGGAGCAGTTTCTGCTGACCAACGTCCCCACCGCCGAGAAGGACGAGCAGGGCGAATATGAAGTGCAGCCGACCGTGGGTTTCCAGCGCGTGCTGCAACGGGCGGTCTACCACGTCCAGGCCGCCGGCAAAAAGGATGTGCGTCCGCTGAATGTCGTGGTGGCGCTGTTTGCCGAGCGCGATTCGCATGCGGTCTATCTGCTGGCCGAGCAGGGCGTTGCGCGGCTGGACGTTGTGAACTACATCTCGCATGGCATCACCAAAGACGGTGAAGCCAGTGGGCCTGCCGACGCGCAGCCGGCTGCCGAAGAAAAGGCCGAAGGCGGCGAGCAGCAGCAGTCGGCGCTGGCGCAGTACACGGTCAATCTCAACCGGCGTGCGGCAGAGGGCAAGATCGACCCTCTGATCGGTCGCGAGGAAGAGGTGGCCCGCGTGGTGCAAACGCTGGCGCGGCGGCGCAAGAACAACCCCCTGCTGGTCGGCGAGGCCGGTGTCGGCAAAACGGCGATCGCCGAGGGCCTGGCGCGACGCGTGATCGACGGCGAAGTGCCCGATGCGCTGGCGGATGTCGTGGTCTACGCGCTGGATCTTGGTGGCCTGGTCGCCGGAACCAAGTATCGCGGCGACTTTGAGAAACGCATCAAGGGGGTGCTCAAGGAGCTCGAGGAGCAGCCCCACGCGGTACTGTTCATTGACGAAATTCACACCATCATCGGTGCCGGCTCGGCATCCGGTGGCGTCATGGATGCGTCGAACCTGCTCAAGCCGGCCTTGTCAGATGGCAAGCTGCGCTGCATCGGTTCGACCACCTATGCCGAGTATCGCGGCATCTTCGAAAAGGATCATGCGCTGGCGCGCCGGTTCCAGAAGATCGACGTGTCCGAACCCAGCGTGGCCGACACGGTGATGATTCTCGAGGGCCTCAAGTCCCGCTACGAAGAACATCATCAGGTGAAGTACAGCCACGCCTCGCTGGAAAGTGCCGCGGAGCTGTCGGCGCGCCACATCAACGACCGTCAGCTGCCGGACAAGGCCATTGATGTCATTGATGAAGTGGGCGCTGCGATGCGCTTGCGCCCCGGGGCCAAGCGCCGGAAAACTGTGCAGGCGCGCGACATCGAGGAGATCGTCGCCAAGATTGCACGCATTCCGCCGCGCAGTGTGTCCACGGATGACAAGCAGGCCCTGCGTACGCTGGAGCGCGATCTGCGTCTGCAGATTTTCGGTCAGGACGAAGCCATCGGCATGCTGTCCTCGGCGATCAAGCTGTCGCGCAGCGGGCTGGCCAATCCTGAGCGTCCGATTGCCAACTTCCTGTTCGCCGGGCCGACCGGTGTCGGCAAGACCGAAGTCACGCGGCAGCTGGCGACCCTGCTGGGGATCGAACTGCTGCGCTTCGACATGAGTGAATACATGGAGCGGCACGCGGTGTCCCGTCTGATCGGCGCGCCTCCGGGCTATGTCGGCTATGACCAGGGCGGCCTGCTGACCGAGGCCGTCAACCAGCATCCGCATTGCGTGTTGCTGCTCGACGAGATCGAGAAGGCGCACCCCGAGATCTTCAATATCCTGCTGCAGGTGATGGATCACGGGACCCTGACGGACAACAACGGTCGCAAGACGGATTTCCGCAATGTGATCGTGGTGATGACCACCAACGCCGGTGCGGCGGAAATGGATCGTCCGTCAATCGGCTTCACACCGCAGGTTCATACCTCCGACGCGATGAGTGTGATCAAGCGGATGTTCACGCCGGAATTCCGCAACCGCCTGGACGCCATCGTGCCCTTCGCGCACCTGGGTCACGACGTGGTGCGCTCCATTGTCGACAAGTTGCTGATGCAGCTTGAGGTGACGCTGGAAGAGAAGAATGTTCATCTGGAGGCGACCGAAGAAGGTCGCGACTGGCTGGCGCGGGAGGGCTACGACCCGGCGCTGGGCGCGCGCCCGATGGCGCGGTTGATTCAGGAGCGGATCAAGCGACCGCTGGCGGATGAGCTGCTGTTCGGCAAGCTGGCCAAGGGTGGCAATGTCCGGATCAGTGCCGACGAGACCGGCCTGACGCTGGACATCCGCGAGCCGGAGCTGACGACCGTATCGTAGCGTGCATGCGCGGGTCTTCGGGCCCGCGCAACGCGGCGGCTGTTAGCGGCCGCGGTAGGTGATGCGACCCTTGGACAGGTCGTAAGGCGTGAGCTGAACCGTGACGGTATCGCCCGTCAGAATCCGGATGTAGTGCTTGCGCATGCGGCCAGAAATATGGGCCGTGACCGTGTGGCCATTTTCCAGTTCCACACGGAACGTGGTGTTGGGCAGGGTGTCAACCACCTTGCCTTCCATTTCAATCAGATCTTCCTTCGGCATTCCAGGTTTGTTTGCTAGGTGCAGTAAACCGCGAATTATCCCCTGTGAACGGGTTTCTGGCAATCGCCCGCATGTGTGGGAGTGGATCAGGGGGACGGAAAATGCGTCGGTGTACCTGCGGAAGCTGCTGCCAGTTCCCAGGCTCGCGAGGGTGAATCCGTGCCCTGGGGGCAGAGCGAATGCAGGGCCTCGGTGAAGTGTTCCCGGGGCCAGAGCTCAAAGCCGAGGCGGAGCAGATGCGGTGATCCGACCTGCCCATCCAGCAGCACGACTCCCTGCTCCTGCAGTGTGCTCTCGAGCGCCCAGAGGGCCATCTTCGAGCCGTTGGTCGCACGCGAGAACATCGATTCGCCGAAAAACACGCGCCCGAGCAGCACGCCATAGATGCCGCCGATGAGCTCGCGATTGCGCCAGACTTCGACGCTGTGGGCCAGGCCCCTGCGGTGCAGCTCGCTGTAGGCAGCCTGCATGTCAGGGCCGAGCCAGACGCCGTCTTCGGTGTCCATTCGTGAACAGGCCTGCAACACGCGGGAGAAGGCCCGGTTGGTCGTGCAGGCAAAGTCCGCGCGATTCCACGCCCGCCGGAGAGAGCGACTGCGGTGCAATTTACCCACGCGCAGAACCGCGCGGGGGTTGGGGCTCCACCAGAGGATGGGTTCATCGGCGCCGTACCAGGGAAAGATGCCCTGACGGTAGGCGCTGATCAGGCGGTGCGGGTGCAGGTTGCCGCCAGCGGCCAGCAGGCCGTTGGGGTAGGCCAGAGCCGCTTCCGGTGCCGGAAACGGCTGTGACACATCGTGCGGATCAAGCCACTGCAGTGCGCCGCCTTCACTCATCGGGTTGCGCGTGGCGAGAGAGGCTGTGCGCTAGTGGAGGCTGGATTCGCTTTCAAACAGGTTGTCGAGCGCAATCTGCACCGCAGTGTCGTGCTCGAAGCGGGTGATTCCATCGCGTTCGCCCATGGCAATTCCCGCCGATTTTACGCATCCAGCTTCATCAAAGTGCACCAGTGCACCGGCGGTACGGACCTGAACATCCGCTTTTCCGCCTTCATGGTCGACAATGACCTGAAGGTAGCGGAGCTGATTCAGGGCATGTTTGGGAAGGGGCTTCTCCCCGGAAGCCACATCGGGGGCGATGTCGGCAGGGACAAGTTCGATATCACCTTGTGGTGTGAACAGAAAATGTGAGACATGCAACATGGTCTGTTTTCCTTGGCACGATCGTAGCGATCGATATGAACGCTTTAACGAAAAGGTGGGTCCGGATTGTCGACTTTCAATAGTGACCCGCAGGCTTTGCAGGCGACAACGCTATACTTCAACATCATGTGTCTGGACGCAAGTTTTTTCGTCATTGACCACAAGATGATGGGGTTTTAGACATTGG
The DNA here is from genome assembly GCA_041593295.1 of Oceanococcaceae bacterium. Lineage (GTDB taxonomy): Bacteria > Pseudomonadota > Gammaproteobacteria > Nevskiales > Oceanococcaceae > MS8. The sequence goes on from JBFHON010000043.1 coordinate 8,855, forward strand.
CTAAGGCAAAGCGTTCGCGGCGACAACCTTTCGAGGGTCGCTGGTGGCAGCGTGGTATTCGCGAAGCACTGCTTCTCCTGTGTGCCGGGGGCGCGGTGCTGTTGCTGATGTCGTTGATGAGCTATCAGCGTGCGGACCCCGGATTCGGGGATCGTGCGGGGTGGCTGCGTCCTGAAAACCTCGGCGGCTGGGTTGGCGCCTGGCTGGCGGACCTGGCCTTTTCCTCGCTGGGCTGGCTGGCTTATCTGCTGCCGTGGCTGCTGCTGGGGGCGGGTGTGCAGCTGTACCGGCAGAGCGATGCGGTGCTGCGCTGGCCCTGGCTGCGCTGGTGTGCGGCGATTGTCATGCTGCTGAGCGCCTGTGCATTGACGGCCTTGCACTCCGAATTGCAGGTGGCAGATCTGCCGCAGGGGCCGGGCGGCATCCTCGGGGCCGCGCTGGGCGAGGTGCTGGCCGTTGTACTGAACCCGTATGGGGCGACACTGGTCCTGCTCGCGCTGCTGCTTTCCAGCGCGCCGCTGGCGCTGCATTTCAGTTGGCTGAAGCTGATCGATGAAACCGGCTATCGGGCATTGCAGCTCAATGACTGGGCCCGCGACCGCTGGGTACTCGCACGCGAGCGGCGCCGGGAAAGGTTGAAGCAGAAGCAGGCGCGGGCCCCCGTGCCGGTTGTCAAACCCGCACGGGCGCCGGTGACCGTGGCGGCCGATGCGGTGACCGAAACGCGCAAGACACCGACACTGAATGTGTTGCCCAAGGCCAAACCGGCTGGCAAGGCCAGGAAAAAGCGCAAATCCGCGAGCCCCGAAAACCAGCTCAGCCTGCCGATCCCGCCGACAACCGGTGGCGAGGAGGTTCCACCATTCACGGGCGAGCCGTTGCCACCGCTGACCATTCTCGACCTCGCGGCCTCCGATGTGGAGAGCTGGAGTACGGACGAGTTGCAGCAGATGTCGACCGAAATCGAGCAGAACCTCGCCGATTACGGGGTGCAGGCTCAGGTGGTGCATGTCGAGCCGGGGCCGGTGATCACGCGATTCGAGCTGCAACCGGCACCGGGGGTCAAGGCCAGCCGTATTTCCGGCCTCGCCAGTGACCTCGCGCGGGCCCTGTCGATGGTCAGCATTCGCGTGGTCGAGGTGATCCCCGGCAAATCCGTCGTCGGTCTCGAGGTGCCCAACAAGCAGCGTGAGGTGGTATCGCTGCGGGCGATTCTGGAGTCCAGCAGTTACCAGAACGCCAAATCCCCACTGACGCTGGCGCTGGGCAAGGACATTGCCGGCAGCCCGACGACCGCGGACCTGGCTCGCATGCCGCACCTGCTGGTGGCGGGCACGACCGGTTCCGGAAAGTCGGTAGCCATCAACTCGATGATCCTGAGCATGCTCTACCGGGCCACGGCCGAAGAAGTCCGGCTGCTGATGATCGACCCGAAGATGCTCGAGCTGTCGGTGTACGAAGGCATTCCCCATCTGCTGGCGCCGGTTGTGACCGACATGAAGGATGCGTCCAACGCCCTGCGCTGGTGCGTGGCGGAAATGGAGCGTCGCTACCGTCTGATGTCCGCGCTGGGGGTGCGCAACATCATCGGCCTGAACCGCAAGATCAAGGATGCGGCGGATGCCGAGGCGCCGTTGCATGACCCGTTGTACAAGCCCGCAGAAGAACTGGATGACCAGGCCCCGCCACCGCTGCTGGAGCACATGCCCTACATCGTGGTGATTGTCGATGAGCTAGCCGACCTGATGATGGTGGTCGGCAAGAAGGTGGAAGAGCTGATTGCACGGCTTGCGCAAAAGGCGCGTGCTGCCGGCATCCACCTGATCCTGGCGACCCAGCGGCCCTCGACCGACGTGCTGACAGGCCTGATCAAGGCCAATATTCCGACCCGGATCGGGATGCGGGTGGCCTCCAAGCTGGACAGCCGCGTGATCATGGATGCCAACGGCGCCGAGGCCTTGCTCGGGCACGGCGACATGCTGATGAGTTCGGGGACGCCAATTGCCAAGCGGGTACATGGTTGTTTCGTGGACGATCACGAAGTGCACAAGGTTGTCGAATACCTCAAGCAGGTCGCACCTGCGGAGTACATCGACGAAATCCTGGATGGCGGTGCGGTGTCGTTGCCCGGCGAGCCCGGTGGCGGTGGCGACGGTGAAGAGAGCGAGATGGACCCTTTGTACGACGAAGCGGTCAAAATCGTCACCGAATCCCGCAAGGCGTCCATTTCCTGGGTTCAGCGGAAACTCAAGGTCGGCTACAACCGGGCGGCGCGGATGATCGAGGATATGGAAGAAAGCGGAGTGGTCAGCGGTGTCAATGACCGCGGCCAGCGCGAAGTCTTGGCACCCCCACCACCGGAAATGTAATGCGCCGAATTCTGATTGCCATCCTGGTTGTTCTGGCCAGCCCGACCCTGCACGCCGCAGGTGAGTCGCTGCGTCAGCTCGAGGCCTTTCGGGCCGGGGGAAGCCCGCTGAGCATGGGCTTTGTCCAGACCTTGCGGGATGCCACTGGCGAGGTGCTGGAGCGCCAGGAAGGACGCCTGGAAATCCTGCCGCCCAACCGCTTTCGCTGGCACTACACCAGCCCCTATGAAGCCGAGTACGGCAGCAACGGGGTGCTGGTCTGGCACTGGGATCATGAACTGGCTCAGGTCACGGTGCGGGATGCGGCCAAGGTGGTTTCCGGCACCCCGCTGGCCCTGTTGCTCGACCTGAATGCCGAGCTTCCGGTCACCGAAGAATCAGACGGCTGGTTGCGCTGGGTGCCGGCAGAGGATGCGGCCCAGTTTGCCGAGCTGCGTCTGCGGATGGGGGCCAAGGGGCCGCTGGAGCTCGTCCTCACCGACTTCCTGGACCAGTCCACGCGCATCCGCTTTGACGGGATCAAACGGCCGGATGCCACGGTTGACCCCCGTTTTCCGAGCGTGGGTCCGGAGGTCCTGGTCGTCGACGAGCGTGATCAGCCGTGAACTCAGCCTGGCGTAACCGGCTTGATCTGGCGCTGGCCGTGGCGGCGAGTGCCGGCGTGCTGCTGTTGATGTGGCTGCCCGTGGTTGACCCGTTTCCGGAGATCGTTCTCTGGTACGAGGACAAATGGCAGCACCTGCTGACCTATGCCGTACTGACTTTTCTGTGGATTCGGGCCGGTTTGTTCCCACCTGTGGCTGCGCTGTCGGTGGCCTGCTGGTCGGCCTTTCTGGAGGCCGGGCAGTTGCTGGTTCCGTACCGCAGTTTCGATCTGCTGGATCTGCTGGCCAATGGGCTGGGTTGTCTGCTGGTTGTGTTGCTGTTGCGCGGGCGACGTGACCGGGCGATCCCGGCATGAACTGGGTGCTGATTGCTCTGGGAGGGGCAGGGGGCAGTGTGCTGCGTGCCGCCGTGATGCGCTGGCAGCCCTGGGCCGGTTCGGTGCTGAGCATTCTGGCGATCAACGTCGCAGGCAGCTTTCTCATCGGCTTGCTCTGGGCTACGGTCGAGACGCGCACATCCGCATCGGCGGCCTGGAACGCCCTGGGTGTCGGGGCGCTCGGAGGCTTCACCACCTACTCGACCTACAGCCTCGATATCCTGCGACTGATCGAGGCCGGTCGCCTGGGTTCTGCAGCCCTTTACGGTGTCAGCACGATGCTGCTCGCCGTTGGCGGGTGTGCGGCGGGGCTCGCCCTGGGGCGCGCGCTGTAACCTTGCCGAACGGCAATCAGGCGGCTGCGACCTGAACTGCGCTCGGGGCACCGTTACAATGCGGCCCCCGAATTGTTTTCGCCACGCTCCAAGACTCATGCTCGACCCTCAACTTTTGCGCCGTGAACCGGAAACCGTTGCCGCCGGTCTGGCCCGTCGTGGCTTCACGCTGGACGTGCCGGCATTCCAGGCGCTGGAAGAGCAGCGCAAGTCGGCTCAGGTCCGCATGGAAGAGCTGCAGGCCGAGCGCAACCGCACCAGCAAGAGCATCGGTCAGGCCAAGGCCCGTGGCGAGGATGTCAGCGCGATCCTGGCCGAAGTCGGGCGTCTGGGAGATGAACTGACAGCAGCCAAAACCTCCTTTGATGAAGCCGCTGCAGCGCTGGCAGAGCTGGCTGCCGGCCTGCCCAACATTCCGGATGAGTCGGTTCCCGCAGGCCTGAGCGAGGACGACAATGTCGAAATTCGTCGCTGGGGTGAGCCGCGTGATCTGGTCACACCGCGTGACCACGTGGATCTGGGCGAAGCCCTGGGCGGGGTGGACTTCGAATCGGCTGCGAAAATCACCGGCGCGCGCTTCGTGGTGCTGCGTGGCCAGCTGGCGCGGCTGCAGCGTGCGCTGACCCAGTTCATGCTCGATATGCACACCCGGCAGCACGGTTACGAGGAAATCTACGTCCCGTATATCGTCAATGCGGACAGCCTGCGTGGCACCAGCCAGCTGCCGAAGTTTGCCGAGGATTTGTTCAAGCTCGACGGGCAGGACTGGTACCTGATTCCGACGGCCGAAGTGCCGGTGACCAACATGTTCCGTGACCGCATTCTCGGTGCGGAGGAACTACCGGCCCGGTTTGTCTGCCACACCCCGTGTTTCCGCTCCGAAGCCGGTTCGCATGGCAAGGACACCCGCGGTCTGATCCGCCAGCACCAGTTCGAGAAAGTCGAGCTGGTTCAGGCCGTGCCCGCCAGCCAGTCCTGGGACGCCCTGGAACAGCTCACCAGCCACGCCGAGGCCGTCCTGCAGGCGCTGCAGCTCCCGTATCGGGTGATGGCGCTGTGTGCGGGTGACATGGGCTTTGCCAGCGCGAAGACCTACGACCTGGAGGTCTGGGTGCCGTCACAGGGTTGCTACCGCGAAATTTCCTCCTGCTCCAACTTCCAGGACTTCCAGGCCCGTCGCATGCAGGCCCGCGTGCGGCCGGAAGCCGGCGCCAAACC
>JBFHON010000044.1:0-13573 GCA_041593295.1 Oceanococcaceae bacterium
CTGACCCAGATTCATCGTTTCGCCCATTGCTACTCTCAGCTCCCGCACAAAGAAAAACGGCGGGTACCACACCCGCCGCTCTTGCCATTCCCGGTGATGCCTAAACCTGACGTTCGAGCATCATCTTCTTGGTTTCTGCAATCGCCGCACCCGGGTTCAGGCCCTTCGGACAGGTGTTTGCACAGTTCATGATGGTGTGACACCGGTACAGCTTGAAGGGATCTTCCAGCATGTCCAGACGCTCACCGGTGGCCTCATCCCGCGTATCGACCAGCCAGCGGTAGGCCTGCAGCAGGATTGCCGGACCGAGGTAGCGGTCACCGTTCCACCAGTAGCTTGGGCAGGAAGTCGAGCAGCAGGCGCACAGGATGCACTCGTACAGGCCATCAAGCTTGGTGCGGTCTTCCTTGGACTGCAGCCGCTCCCGCGTCGGTGCAGCCGAGTCGGTCTTGATCCATGGCTCGATCGAGGCGTACTGCGCGTAGAAATGCGTGAGATCCGGCACCAGATCCTTCACCACCGGCATATGCGGCAGCGGATAAATGCGAATCTCGCCTTCGTAGTCCTCGATGGCCTTGGTGCAAGCCAGGGTGTTGGTACCGCCGAGCTTGTCACCGATATTCATCGCGCAGGAGCCGCAGATGCCCTCCCGACAGGAACGACGGAAGGTCAAGGTCGGATCAACCTCGTTCTTGATCTTGATCAGCGCGTCCAGAACCATCGGGCCGCAGGTATCCAGATCAATGTCGTAGCTGTCCGTACGCGGGTTGTCCCCGGAGTCCGGGTCATAACGATAGATCTTGAAGGTGCGGATGTTCTTCGCGCCTGCAGGCGCCGGGAAATGGCGCCCCTTCTTGACCTTGCTGTTTGCGGGAAGTGTGAACTTTGCCATCGTGAGCTTCCTTAGTAGACGCGCTTTTTAGGCGGCACGACTTCGACATCGTCGGTCATCGTGTGCATGTGCACCGGGCGGTAATCGATCTTGACGTCCTTCGGACCCGTCTGCCAGGCCAGCGTGTGCTTCATCCAGTTCTCGTCGTCCCGATCCGGGAAGTCTTCGCGCGCCTGCGCGCCCCGGCTTTCCTCACGATTCAAGGCGCCCTTGATCGTCACCAGAGCCTGACTGAGCAGGTTATCCAGCTCCAGGGTTTCGATGAGGTCGGTATTCCAGACCATCGAGCGATCCTGAATGCCGACATCGGCAAAGCTGTCGATCACGCCACCCAGTTTTTCCACACCCTCGGAGAGAATCTCACCGGTACGGAACACCGCACAGTGGGCCTGCATGGTTTTCTGCATGTCCAGACGCACTTCCGCGGTAGGACGGCTGCCGCTGGCATGACGGAAACGATCCAGGCGCGACAGAATCTTGTCCTCGGCCTCTTTTGGCACTTCCTGCACGGACGCACCAGGCTTGATCGTGTCTTCGCAGAACTTCGCCGCAGCCCGGCCAAAGACCACCAGATCCAGCAGGCTGTTGGAGCCCAGACGGTTGGCACCGTGCACGGAGACACAGGCGTTTTCGCCAATTGCCATCAGACCGGGCACCACGGCATCCGGGTCGCCATCCTTCAGGGTGACGACCTGGCCATGGAAGTTGGCCGGCGTGCCGCCCATGTTGTAGTGCACCGTGGGAATCACCGGGATCGGCTGCTTGCTGACATCGACGCCGGCGAAGATCTTTGCGGTTTCCGCAATCCCCGGCAGGCGCTCGTCAATCACTTCCGGCCCCAGGTGCTCCAGATGCAGGAAGATGTGATCCCCCTCGGCACCGACACCGCGTCCTTCGCGGATTTCCATCGACATGGAACGGGATACCACGTCCCGGGACGCCAGGTCCTTGGCATTGGGCGCATAGCGCTCCATGAAACGCTCGCCTTCGGAGTTGCGCAGAATGCCACCCTCCCCGCGCACGCCCTCGGTGATCAGGCAGCCTGCACCGTAAATGCCGGTGGGATGGAACTGGACAAATTCCATGTCCTGCATCGCAATCCCGGCACGCATGGCCATGCCATTGCCGTCGCCGGTGCAGGTATGCGCGGAGGTGCAGCTGAAGAAGGCGCGGCCATAACCGCCGGTGGCCATGATGGTCTGCTGCCCACGGAAGCGATGCAGTTGCCCCGTGGCCATATCCATCGCCAGCACACCCAGGCACTGCCCGTCGTCGCTCATCAGCAGGTCGATGGCGAAATATTCGACAAAGAACTGGGCTTTGTATTTCAGCGCTTGCTGATACAGCGCATGCAGCATCGCGTGCCCGGTGCGGTCCGCCGCGGCACAGGTCCGTTGTGCGGTGCCTTCCCCGTAACGGGTGGTCATCCCACCGAAGGGGCGCTGATAGATGCGGCCGTCTTCGGTACGCGAAAACGGCACGCCATCGTGCTCAAGCTCGATGATGGCCGGAATCGCTTCCCGGCACATGTATTCGATCGCGTCCTGATCGCCGAGCCAGTCCGAACCCTTGACGGTGTCGTACATGTGCCAGCGCCAGTCATCTTCACCCATGTTGCCCAGGGCGGCAGAAACGCCCCCCTGCGCTGCCACGGTGTGCGACCGCGTCGGAAAAACCTTGGTCACGCAGGCGGTAGACAGACCCGCTTGAGCCAGACCCCGGACTGCGCGCAGACCGGCGCCGCCGGCACCAACAACCACGACATCGTAGGCGTGGTCGATGATTGGATAAGAGGAACTCATCAGTGTCGTCCTTGGATTTCTGTTTAGTGGCCAACAGCAACCAGCACGACGCTGATCACACAGGCAATTGCGCCGAGCGCTGAGAGAAGCTTCACCGCCACGATGCTGGCGATCCGCATTCCACCGCCCACATAGTCTTCAACAACGACCTGCAGGCCGAGTGCGGCATGGTAGAAAAGCATCAGGCTGAAGGCCGACATCAGAACCGCGATCAGCGGGTTTGCCAACCAGGCGGTGAAGGTGGCGTAGTCTGCGCCGGCCATGCACAGCAGCGACCAGACAAACCACAGTGTCAGCGGTAGCAGTGCAATGGCGGTGAGGCGCTGAACCATCCAGTGCTCAGTGCCCGCCTTGGCGGAACCCAGACCACGGGCGGTACCCAAAGGTGACCGAAAACTCATCGTCTAACTCCTAAAACCAGATGGTCAGCCAGGTGATGGCTGTCAGTCCGCAGGCACAGGCCAGCATGATGTAACCCCCGCGGTACACGCTGGGTATGTCCAGCGCGGCTCCGGTATCCCAGACCAGGTGGCGCACGCCGTTGCACAGGTGGTAATACAGCGAGAAACTGAATCCCAGCAGGATCAGCTGGCCCAGGATCGTTCCGTAGAACGCCTGCACGGATGCATAGCTTTCGGGGCCGGCAGCGGCGGCAAGCAACCAGCAGACCAGACCCAGCGTCCCGATGGCGTTGAACACGCCCGTCGCACGGTGGGTGATGGAAAGCAGCGCGGTGAGCTGCGGGCGATAAACCTGCAAATGAGGCGATAACGGCCGCCCCTGGGTATCAATGGCCATACGTGTCCTTTCCGGATGGAACATGCCGACGGCCATGCTGCCGCCTGCGACGACTAAAAATCGATACAGCGACCTTTTCGCTCCCAGTCTCCGTAACGGGTGGGTTCGAGCCCGCGCGGGCCGCCAAATTCGGTCGGCCGTTCGGTCGACGTCGGTTCTGGCGTTGACTGCGGAGTCTCCTCCTTGCGGTCAGCCTGCTCTGGCTTATGATCAGCTCTCTTCATAGCCCGCGAAGGATACCCCTGCCGCGGCCTATCTGTCAGGTTCCCCCGCGTCCAACCGTCGTTTCGAGACCCATGTCGTACTTTTCTGACCGCCCTATGTGCATTGATCTGTCTGCGGATTATTGCTGCGCAACAATTCAGGGCCCGGATGCACTGAGCTTTTTGCAGGCGCAGTTTGCCTGCGACGTCACGGCCATTGCCCCGCTAACTGCGCGCTGGACCTGCTGGGCGGATGCGCGCGGCAAGGTGCGCGCGCTCGGGCATCTGGCGAACCTGGGCGACGACCATTGGCGATTCATCTGCGCACGCAGCTTTGCCCCGGCAATGCGCAAGCTCGCCATGTTCGTGCTGCGCTCGCGGGTGAGCCTGCAACTCGGCGCCCCCGTGTGGGGCGGGCTGGGGTTGCCCGCCCAACCGGGTGCGGCATGCATCGATCAGGATCGCAGCCTGCACACGGCCCCGCCCACCGACACCGCCATCGCGGACCGACCGCTCTGGCAATGCGTTGCGGCATTGCAGGGCGAAGCACAATTTGACGCGGAGGCCTGTGCCGACGAAATCCCGCAAAGCCTGGGCCTGGGCCCGGAGCGCGGATTCAGCCTGACCAAGGGCTGCTACCCCGGGCAGGAAATCATCTCCCGCGTGCACTACCGTGGGCGCCCCCCACGCAAGCTCATCACCACGCTGGCAAAAAAGGCGCCCGAAGACGCCCTTTTCACCGTAGCTGCCGGAAACTCCGGTCTGCTTGTTGCCCAAAGCCTGCGCCCCTGGGGCGCATAGACCGAACGCTCTTCTCAGCCCTGCTCGGGGCGCAACTGCGGGAACAGCAGCACATCCCGGATCGACGCCGCGTTGGTGAACAGCATCACCAGACGGTCAATACCAATGCCCTCACCGGCAGCGGGCGGCATCCCGTATTCAAGCGCGCGCACGTAATCCGCATCGAAGTACATGGCCTCATCGTCCCCGGCATCCTTGGCCTCGACCTGCGCCCGGAAACGGGCAGCCTGATCTTCGGCGTCGTTCAACTCGGAGAATCCGTTGGCAATCTCCCTGCCCGCGATGAACAACTCGAAACGATCGGTCATGCCCGGCGCATCATCGCTGGCTCGCGACAGCGGCGACACCTCGGCGGGGTAGCCGGTCACAAAGGTCGGATCGGTGAGCTTGTGCTCCACGGTTTCCTCGAACAATTCCAGCTGCAGCTTGCCGACACCGCCGGCAGGCACCTTGCAGCCCTTGCGCTGCAGGGCCGCTTTCAGCACCTCGGGATCGTCAAGATCGACATCCTGCAGGTCATCGTTGTACTGACGGATCGCCTCACGCAGGTCCAGCTGTGTGAAAGGCTTGCCAAAGTCGATCGTCTGCCCCTGATAGTCGACCACGGTCTGCCCCAGCACCTTGACGCAGATTTCCCGCAGCATCTCTTCGGTCAGGGCAATCAGGTCCTCGTAGCTGGACCAGGCCTGATAGAACTCAACCATCGTGAATTCGGGGTTGTGGCGGGTGGAAACACCTTCATTGCGGAAATTGCGGTTGATCTCGAACACGCGGTCAAAGCCACCAACCACCAGACGCTTCAGGTACAGCTCCGGCGCGATACGCAGGTACATCTGCGCATCCAGCGCGTTGTAGTGCGTTGCAAAGGGGCGTGCTGCCGCGCCACCGGGCAAGGGGTGCAGCATGGGGGTCTCGACTTCCAGATAGTCACGATCCATGAAGAAGGCCCGCATGGCCTGAATGATGCGTGAACGGACGCGGAAGCTTTCCCGCACCTCCGGGTTCATCACCAGATCCACATACCGCTGCCGGTAGCGCATTTCTGTATCCGTCAAACCGGCCCACTTTTCCGGCAGCGGGCGCAAGGCCTTCGTCGCCAGCGACCACGACTGCACGGCCAGCGTCAGTTCGCCCTTCTGGGTACGGAACAGATGACCGGAGACACCCACGATGTCACCAATATCCAGCGCCTTGAAAGCCTTGTAGTTGTCGACACCGAGCACATCGCGCTCGAAACTGATCTGCAACCGCCCGGTGGTGTCCTGCAACTGACAGAAGCTCAACCGCCCCATCACCCGCTTGAGCATCAAACGACCGCCAAGGCTCAGCTCCTTCGCCTCTGCCAGGCCATCACCCTCCGCGTCTCCGTAGGTTTGCAATATGTCCGCAATGGTGGTGTTCGGGCGGAAATCATTCGGAAAACGAAAACCGTCCGCCCGCAACGCGTTGAGCTTTTCGCGCCGTTGCGCGATGAGTTTGTTGTCTGTTTCTTGCACTACAAGCCTTCCTTCAGGCTGGCTTCGAGAAATGGGTTGAGGTCGCCATCCAGTACCGCCTGGGTATTGCCGACTTCAACCCCTGTCCGTAAATCCTTGATCCGCGACTGGTCCAGCACGTAGGAGCGAATCTGGCTGCCCCAGCCGATGTCGGACTTGGAATCTTCCAGCGCCTGCGACTCGGCGCTGCGTTTCTGCATTTCCAGTTCGTACAGCTTGGCCTTCAGCTGCTTCATCGCCGTGGCCTTGTTCTTGTGCTGCGAACGGTCGTTCTGGCACTGCACCACGATGCCGCTGGGGTTGTGCGTGATCCGTACCGCGGACTCCGTCCGGTTGACGTGCTGACCACCGGCACCGGATGCGCGATACACATCAATGCGCAGGTCACTGGGGTCGATGTCGATTTCAACACTGTCATCAATTTCCGGCGACACGAAGACCGCGGCAAATGACGTGTGCCGCCGGGCTCCCGAGTCGAATGGAGACTTGCGCACCAGGCGATGCACGCCGGTTTCGGTGCGCAGCCAGCCGTAAGCGTAATCACCCTTGATGTGCACGGTTGCGCTCTTGATGCCGGCAACTTCGCCGGCACTGGCCTCGATCAGCTCGACCTCGAAACCGTTGGCCTCGCCCCAGCGCAGGTACATCCGCAGCAGCATTTCCGACCAGTCCTGCGCTTCGGTGCCACCGCTGCCGGCCTGAATGTCGAGGTAGGCGCTGGCGATATCCTGCTCGCCCGAGAACATGCGCCGGAATTCCAGCCCGGACAGAACTTCATCGACCCCGGCCAGCTCGGCTTCCACATCCGCGAACACGTCTTCGTCGCCATCTTCGATGGCCATTTCCAGCAATTCGCCGGCGTCAGCGATGCGGGTTCCCGCCTCGGTAAGGGGTTTCACCTGGGCCTCGACCCGGGCCAGACTGCGCCCTACCTCCTGTGCTTTTTCGGGGTTATCCCAGAGCGAAGGTTCGGCCTGCTCGGCCTGCAGTTCCTCAAGCTGTTCCTGCAATGCAGGGTAGTCAAAGATAGCCCCGCAGAGCGTCGAGACGACCCTGCAGAGCTGTGATCCTTTCTTTTACCTGACCGGTTTCCATGTGAGCGCTATGTCTTTTCGTGGAAGGGGAAGTATGCCGCTGAGTGACAAATCACTCGCCGCGCAAGCAATGCATCGGCGGGCCGTGGGCGCGTATAGTAGGTGAACTGCGGCGCACGCGTGCTGCAAAACCGGAGCCTCGACTCTGGGGTTCGTGTTCGATTTTGGGGAGCAATCACTTCATGTACCGCCTAGCCGCACTGACACTCGGCATTTTTGCCCTGTATGGTTCCAACGCCCTGGCTCAGGACTATGAAAAAGCGGACCGCCGCTTCTATATCGCACCCCAGGGTGCCTATTTCGTCGGGGACAGCCATCGTGAACTGGACGACCAGTTCGGTTACGGAATCAGCCTGGGCAAGATTCTCGGACGCGGCCCCAACCTGGAACTGAACTACGAAGTCTTCGAACCGGATGCAGAATCCGGCGAAAACGGGCCCATGCTCGAGTCCTATGGCGTGAGCCTGCTGATGTTCCCGATGCGCAAGCAGATACCCTTCTACCTCCTCGCGAAGGTGGGCAGGGGGCTGACCACCTACACCATCGACGGCAAGGACCAGGACATCGAGTCTGACCAGCTGGATCTGGGCCTGGGCTACATGCTCGGCCTGGGCGACTGGCCGGTCTTCGGCAATGGACCGGCGCTGCGGCTGGAAGCACGTTACCGCTACGACAAATACTCATCCGGCCAGGCTGCCGAATACGCAGCGCTTTCCGGCATTGAGGCCGAGCGCGCGTATCACGACTATATCGTTGGCATCGGTCTGCAAATTCCGCTGGGCCCCGACCCCAATGCCAGCGTTCCGCTGGATGAGCGCGAACCGGATGAAATCATCATCATCAAGGCGCTGGACAGCGATGGCGACCAGATCCCCGACAGCATGGATGACTGCCCCAACACACCCGCTGGCGCCAACGTGGATGTGCGCGGCTGTGAGCGCGACAGCGACGGTGATGGCGTGGCTGACAGCGCAGACCGCTGCCCGAACACCGCTGCGGGGCTGAGCGTGGACGTTCAGGGTTGCGCAGCCGATAGCGATGGCGACGGCATCCTGAACGTCAACGACCAGTGTCCGACCACACCGCGCGGCGCTGCCGTTCTTGCGGATGGCTGCGCACCCACCGGCGACTGCCGCCTGCCCAAGCCCGGGCAGTCCGTGGACGGTCGGGGCTGCGTCGCCGAGGATGCCATCATCCTCAAGGGCGTGAATTTCGACTCCGGTCTGGCCACCCTGACCGGCGACGCCGAAAACCAGCTGGATGAGGTTGCCAAGGTGCTGGCGGGCAGTCGAGGCGTGGTCTTCGAGGTCGGCGGACATACCGACTCCAGCGGCGACCCCGAGGACAACCGTGTACTCTCTGAGCAGCGGGCAATTGCGGTGAAGAAATATCTGGTAAGTCGCGGCGTACCAGCCGGAATACTGACCGCCCGTGGTTACGGCGCCAGCCAACCACTGGTCAGCAACGAAACGGCGACAAACCGGGCCAGAAATCGGCGTGTGGAACTTAGAGCCATATCGCGATAAAACCGACAAAAACCCTAGCTTTTTAATATCCAACACTTATAATTCGAGCTGTAATTTTCGGGAGTGACTCAATGACTAATTACCGCGCCTTGGCGATTTCCGCCTTGATGACCGCCGCAGCGGCTGCGCCGACCCTTGCCCAGGCATCGGCCAACCAGACCGGCTGGGCGGCATCGGGCCTGCTGCAGACCACCCTTGCTGATGACCGCGGTGATGTCGATGACGGCATTGGTGCACGTTTCGGCATGTCCTATGCACTCTCCAGCTGGCTGACCCTCGAAGGTCTGTTCGGTTACCAGGAGTTTGATGGCGCCAGTCCGGGTGCCACCTGGCAGGACGAGTACACGCTGGGTGTGGATTACCAGTTCCATGTGCTGCCAGGGGTTGGTCGCTTCCACCCCTACCTCATCGCCGGTGTAGGCGGTGTGCGGACAGTTGACCTGACCAGCCCTGACCTGACGACGAACGACTACTACTGGCAGGCTGGCCTGGGTCTGGATATTGCGATTACCGAAAAGCTCGGCATCGTTGCTGACATCAAGCATCGTTCGATCTACTGGGACGAAGTACGCATTTCCCAGGACCCGAACGAAGTCAGCTTCGGTCTCGGCCTGACCTACAGCCTCTCAAGCAAGCCGGTCATTGTTGAAGTTGCAACCGACGGCGACGCTGACCGCGATGGCGTGCCCAACAGTCTCGACCGCTGCCCGAACACGGCACCGGGTGCTGTTGTCGACGCCTACGGCTGTGAAGTCACCGCCGAAGTCACGGATTCCGATGGCGATGGTGTGCCAGACAGCATGGACCGCTGCCCCAACACGCCTGCCGGCACGCCGGTCGACGGTGAAGGCTGCCCGGCTCCGGAAATGGTCATCATCTATTTTGCGTTCGACTCGTCGGAGCTCAACGGCCCGGCACAGAAGGCTCTGGATATCGTTGCTGAGAACCTGAAGTCTCGCAGCTACGTTGTTGCCGTTGCCAACGGACACGCCGACCGCACCGGTACCGAGGCCTACAACCAGGCGCTTTCCGAGCGTCGTGCCAAGGCTGTAGCGAACTACCTGAAGAAAGCTGGCGTTCCCGAGTCGCAGTTGCGCACCCGCGCCTTTGGCGAAACGCGCCCGGCAACACCGGGTAACACGCCTGAAGAGCGTGCTCGCAACCGCCGTGTAGAGATCAACCTGATCGAAGAGTGATCTTCCACGCGCCAGCGTAAGAAATGAGAAAGCCGCCTTCTGGGCGGCTTTCTTTTTTTGGGAGGACGTTCAATCCACACCTGTCCCCTGCCCGGTTTGCGCGTTGGGGGTCGTGAACAACCACTCCCGGCGGCCATGCACAGGACGAAGGATGTATATTCGACATCTTGATTCCGGCATGACAGCCAGTTTCCCAGGACCTCATAACCGTTACGGACAACCCAGGACAGCAGCACAGCAGCAAGGTGTCGCCACACCGGATCCCGCGCCGTAAAGAAGGCGCACCGGAGATGTGCAGCACACCCGCCCTGGGCTGACGCCCTCCCGTTACGCAAACAACAATCGAAGGAGAAATTTGTGGCACTGATATCCCTGCGCCAGCTTCTGGACCATGCTGCTGAACACAGCTATGGCCTGCCTGCATTCAACGTGAACAACATGGAGCAGGTCAAAGCCATCATGGAGGCCGCTGATGCGGTGAATAGCCCGGTCATCCTGCAGGGTTCCGCGGGCGCCCGGAAGTACGCCGGCGAGGCCTTTCTCCGGCACCTGATCCTCGCGGCGAACGAAGCCTACCCCCACATCCCGATCTGCATGCACCAGGATCACGGGACCTCCCCCGAAGTGTGTCTGCGCTCCATCCAGTCCGGCTTCTCGTCGGTCATGATGGACGGCTCGCTGATGGAGGATGGAAAGACCCCGTCCAGCTACGAATACAACGTCGAAGTGACCGCACGCACCGTGCGCATGGCCCACGCCGGTGGTGTCTCCGTCGAAGGTGAACTGGGTTGCCTGGGCTCTCTGGAAACGGGTGAAGCCGGCGAGGAAGATGGCATCGGCGCGGAAGGCAAGCTGTCACACGACCAGCTGCTGACCGACCCTGATGAAGCTGCCGATTTCGTCAAGAAAACCGGTGTCGATGCGCTGGCCATCGCGATTGGCACCTCGCACGGCGCCTACAAGTTCACCCGACCGCCGACCGGAGACATCCTGGCCATCGACCGGGTCAAGGCGATTCACGCGCGAATTCCGGACACTCACCTGGTCATGCACGGTTCCTCCTCCGTACCGCAGGACTGGCTCGCGATCATCAACCAGTATGGCGGTGACATGGGCGAGACTTATGGCGTGCCCGTGGAAGAAATCGTCGAAGGCATCAAGCACGGCGTCCGCAAGGTCAATATCGATACGGACCTCCGGATGGCATCTACCGGATCCATTCGTCGTCATCTGCATGACCAGCCCGCAAACTTTGACCCCCGGAAACTCCTCGCCGAGGCCACCAAAGCCATGTCGGAAATCTGCAAGGCCCGTTACGAGGCCTTCGGATCAGCCGGCATGGCCGACAAGATCCGGGTCCTGCCCCTGGAAACGATGCAGAACCGCTATGCAAGCGGTGAACTTGACCCCAAGGTGAACTAGGCGCTCAGGCCCGCCGGCTGCACAAGCGGCAGCACGGCATGAATGAAGCCCCGCTGATGCGGGGTTTTTTTTGGACCGGTGAACAGCCCGTGCAGGGCACCGTGCGAATGAAAATATGGCCTTGCCCGGCCTGCGTTTCCCCCGGGCCTTCCTGGCAAACGGTCTAAGCGGTGCGCCGGTGCAACAACCGGCCCGCAGACACAAAAAACCCCGCTCTCGCGGGGCCTTTTGAATGTGGCGGAGAGGGTGGGATTCGAACCCACGAAGGGCGTAAACCCTTGGCGGTTTTCAAGACCGCTGCATTCAACCGCTCTGCCACCTCTCCTGATTTTTCCTGACGCGCTGGCGCGTCAGGCGGCATAGAATACCCGGAAAACGCAGCGCTGGCAGAAAGCACGGAGCATCACTGCCGCTGCGCGCTCAGCATGCGGGTTGCATCCGGTTCAGGGCGTCGACCAACAGGCACCACAGTCCTGTTACACCCGCTTCCAGCTTTCGAAGGTCATCGAATGTGCATTGCGACTGTCCGCTGGATGGTGCTGCGCCTGCACACGCTCGAAGCCGGCCAGGTCGGGACGAAACCAGGTATCACCTCCGGGTTCGGCATCAATGCGTGTCCATTCAATCCGCGTCGCTGCGGGCAATGCCTGCGCATAAACCTGAGAGCCACCAATCACGTACAAGGTTTCCGGCGCCCGGGATGCGGCCACTTCCAGTGACGGTACCGCCTCGACACCGGGCGCTGACCATGCGCGGTCCCGGGTCAACACCAGATTGGTACGCCGGGGCAACGGGCGGCTGCCGATGCTCTCGAAGGTCTTGCGCCCCATCAAGATGACCCCCCCGGTGGTCAGGCGCTTGAAATGGGCCAGGTCCGCCGGCAAGTGCCAGGGCATGTCACCCTCCAGGCCGATGACATCATTTTTTGCGCTGGCCACAACCAGCACAACTTCCGGGGTACGGGTTTGCACGTTGCTACTTGAAGAGAATGCGCCCGCAAAATACCGTCTTTTAAGCTGTACTGTCTTCCCCGTGGAAAGATCGAGTGCCAATGAACATTCTGTGGTGGGTACGACGTGACCTGCGCCTGACCGACAATCCCGTCCTTGAATACGCTGCGCGCACAGGGGCAAGCGTATTGCCGGTGTATGTCCACGCCCCCGAGGAGGAAGCGCCCTGGCAACCAGGTGCCGCCAGCAACTGGTGGCTGGCGCGCTCACTGGATTCCCTCAAGCGGCAGATCGCCGCGCAGTCAGGGCCGTTGCTCGTCCGCGGCGGCAACAGTGCCTCGGTGCTAGGTGAACTCGCCCGGGAACACCAGGCCGATGAAGT
Organism: Oceanococcaceae bacterium; assembly: GCA_041593295.1. Classification (GTDB taxonomy): domain Bacteria; phylum Pseudomonadota; class Gammaproteobacteria; order Nevskiales; family Oceanococcaceae; genus MS8. The sequence goes on from JBFHON010000044.1 coordinate 12,563, forward strand.
CGTCTGGAACCGGCTGTACGAACCGCACCTGGCCCAGCGTGACCGTGAGGTCGAGGCTGCACTTGCTGCCCATGACATCTCATGCCGGCACTGGCCTGGACACCTGCTGCTGGAGCCGCAACGGGGCACCAAGGCTGACGGGACGCCCTATCGCGTATTCACACCATTCTGGAAGCATGCACAAACCCTGCTGAGCAAGGAAAGTCATCTCACTCCGCAGCCCGACACTTCCTGGCTGTCCACCGTTTCCGCATCGACGCCGCTGGACCAGCTCCCGGAGTTTCAGGATCACCCCTGGCATCACAAGCTGGAACAACACTGGAACCCCGGAGAGCCCCAGGCACAGGAGGAACTGGATGATTTCATCGCACACAAGCTCGTGCGCTATGACTCCGGTCGCGACCTGATGGGCGTTGATGGCACCTCCCGGCTCTCGGCCCACCTGCACTTCGGCGAGATCAGCATCCGCCGCATCTGGAGTCGCCTGGGAAGCGCCACCCACGACTGCAGCAGCTATCGCGCCGAGCTGGGCTGGCGTGAGTTTGCGCATCACATCCTGTGGCACTACCCCGCCAGCAGTACACAGAACTTCAACCCCCGGTTTGACCGCTACCCCTGGCGCACACCGGACGCAAACGACACCGCGCTGCGCGCATGGCAGCAAGGAAGCACCGGCATCGACATCGTTGACGCCGCGATGCGACAGCTCTGGGAAACCGGCTGGATGCATAACCGCGCCCGCATGCTTGTGGGCAGCCTGCTGACAAAAAACCTGGGCATACACTGGCGCCCGGGCGCGCGCTGGTTCTGGGACACCCTGGTCGACGCCGATCTCGCCAGCAACACGATGGGCTGGCAATGGGTTGCCGGCAGTGGGGTCGACGCCGCGCCGTTCTTCCGCATATTCAACCCGGAAACCCAGGCTGCGCGGTTCGATGCCGAACCACAGTACCGCCGGCGCTGGTTAGCGGATGAGCGGATTCGGCGCAGCCCGCTGGTAGATCTGAAGGC
>JBFHON010000045.1:0-13497 GCA_041593295.1 Oceanococcaceae bacterium
AACGTCAGCAACAGCAAGACGCCGTCAAGGCGCAATTGCAGCAACGGCTGCAGCATCACCGCCCGGCCCGCACCGCGCTCTATCTGGCCGCAGGCTCGGAACTCGACCTGCACGCCGAAGACCCGCAGTGGCAGCGCTGGACCGAAATCTGCGTGCCCGTACTGGGCGACACCACGCTGGGTTTTTGCCCCCCGCGGCCACCCTGGATCAACACCCCGGTGGGCACCCGCGAGCCGCAGTGTGCAAACCCGCTACCGGCGCAGGCCATGGACGTGATCGTGCTGCCCCTGCTGGCCTGCGATGCGCAGGGCGCCCGTCTGGGTCAGGGCGGGGGCTGGTACGACCGCACGCTGGACCAGCCCGCGTCCGCGCTCCCGCTGCTGGTCGGCGTAGGTTTCGATCTGCAACTGGTCGAGCGGGTGCCGACGGAAGCGCATGACCGCCCCCTGGATATTTTCTTTTCTGCCCGCCACGCGCGGGCCTTTACCGAACGTGGAAAGCAATGGCTTACTGGCTCCTGAAATCGGAACCCGATGTTTTTGGCTGGGACCACCTGATGGCATGCGAAAACCAGCAGGAACCCTGGGATGGCATTCGCAACTACCAGGCCCGCAATTTCATCCGCGACAGCATGCGCGATGGCGACCTGGCTTTTTTCTACCACTCCAATACCGAAGTGCCCGGGATCGTCGGCATCGCGAAGATCGTCGGCGATGCGCGCCCGGATCACACCGCCTTCGACCCGGAAAGCAAGTACCACGACCCCAAGAGCACGACCGATAACCCGCGCTGGTTCCTGCGTGATGTGCAAGCTGTGCGTCCGCTCACACGCAAGATCACCCTGGCCGAACTCAAGGGTCAGGCCGAAGCCCTCGGAGACTTTCCTCTGGTACGTCGCGGGAACCGCTTGTCCGTGATGCCGGTCGAAGCCGATCACTGGGAATACATCTTGTCTCTGGAGGGTCGCTAGCGGGTCGCAAGCCTGCCGATTGACGCGGGCCCTGGTTTCTAGCCCAGGAACAGGCGGTAGGCCGGGTTGCTGGTTTCTTCGCTGTATTCGTAACCGACGGCATCCAGGGTTTCCCGGCACAGCTGCAGCTCTTCTTGTGGCACCTGCATGCCACACAGCACCCGCCCGAATGCCGAACCGTGATTGCGGTAATGGAACAGCGAGATGTTCCAGCGACCGGCAATCCGGTCGAGGAAGTTCAGCAGAGCGCCCGGGCGCTCGGGAAACTCGAAGCGGAACAGCTGTTCGTTGACCGCCTGATCGCTGCGCCCTCCGACCATGTAGCGGATGTGGACCTTGGCCATCTCATCGGCAGACAGATCCACCACCTCCAGCCCGGCAGCCGCAATTTCGCGCATGATTTCCTCGCGCTCCTGCACGCCGCGGCTGAGCTTAAGACCGACGAACACATGCGCCCGCTCAGGGTCGGCCATGCGGTAGTTGAACTCGGTGACCGCACGCCGCCCGAGAATCTCGCAAAAGGCATAAAAACTGCCGGGCTTTTCGGGGATGGTCACCGCCAGCAGGGCTTCGCGGTGTTCGCCCAGCTCCGCGCGCTCGGCAATGTGCCGCAGGCGGTCGAAATTCACGTTGGCACCGGAGTTGATGCACACCCAGTTCTCGCCGGTCCGCTCCGGATGCGCCTCGGCCCAGACCTTCATGCCGGCTACCGCCAGCGCGCCGGCGGGCTCGAGCATCGAGCGGTTGTCCTCGAAAATATCCCGCACCGCCGCACAGATTTCATCGACGCTGCAGGTCACCACCTCGTCGACCATCGTTTGCGCGACCGCGAAGGGGTGCTCACCGATGATGCGCACGGCCACACCGTCCGCAAACAGGCCCACATGCTCCAGCGGAACCGGTCGGCCGGCCTCCAGCGCCACCTTCAGACAGGCCGCATCTTCCGGCTCCACCGCCACAATGCGGGTCGCCGGCGCATGCGACTTGACCCACGCAGCAATGCCGGCAATCAGCCCCCCACCACCAACCGGCACGAAAATCGCGTCCGGCGGGTTGGGCAGCTGCTCGAGTATTTCCATCCCTACCGTGCCCTGCCCGGCGATGACCAGCGGGTGGTCGTAGGGCGGCACGAAGGTCAGCCCCTGTTCGCGCGCCATGGCCTGGGCGTGCCCGTTGGCTTCATCGAAGGTATCGGCATACAGCACCACTTCGCCGCCCAGGGCCCGCACCGCATCGACCTTGATCTGCGGGGTGGTCTGCGGCATCACGATGACCGCCCGCACGCCCAGTTGCTTGCCGGCCAGCGCCAGGCCCTGCGCATGGTTCCCCGCCGACGCGGCAATCACGCCTGCGCGCCGCTGTTCCGGCGTCAGCTGGCGGACCATGTTGAAGGCTCCGCGCAGCTTGAACGAACGCACCTGCTGCAGGTCTTCCCGCTTGAGCCAGATGGCATTTCCCATCCGCTGGCTGAGCTTCGGCGCCGGCTCCAGAGGACTCACCGTCGCCACCGGATACACATCAGCCTGGCGGATCAGCGCTGGGTAGTCCGGCAACGCCGGGGAAACGGGATTCATCGCGGGATTCCTTGAATTGAACCGCGCAGGATACCCAATCCGAACGCGCAAATTGGGTATTCTCCCCGCCAATCCCGCGCAATCATTCCCGCAGATGTCAGCACACACTTCCATCGGATTTCTTGGCGGCGGCAACATGGCCGAGGCCATCATCGGCGGCCTGATCGCCAACGGTACGCCTGCGAGCCGCATCCATGTGGGCGTACCGCGTGCCGAACGCGCCACCGAACTGGAGCAGCAATACGCGGTTCACACGGCAACCGACAACGCCATAGTCGTGGCCCGCAGCGACATCCTGGTTCTCGCGGTCAAACCGCAGGTCATGCAGCAGGTACTCGAGCCTTTGCAGGCGGCCATCGTCAGCAAACGCCCGGTGCTGGTTTCCGTTGCGGCCGGGGTCACCCTCGAGCAACTGGGACAGTGGACCTCGCCGGAACTGCCGGTGGTGCGCTGCATGCCCAACACACCCGCGCTGGTTGGCGCCGGGGTCAGTGGTCTGTGCGCCGGTCCGGGCGTATCGCCTGCCCAGCAGCAGGCGGTGACCGCGGTGATGCGCAGTGTTGGCCCCGTGCACTGGGTGGACGGAGAGCCGCAGCTGGATGCCCTGATGGCCATTTCCGGCTGCGGCCCGGCCTATTTCTTTGCCTTCATCGAACACCTGCAGGCTGCGGGGACCGCGCTGGGTCTGCCCGCCCCCATGGCTGCAGAACTGGCGCAACAGACCGCCTGGGGCGCGGCCAAACTGGTTCATGACACCGGCACCGACCCGGCCGAACTGCGCCGCCGCGTCACCTCCCCCGGCGGGACCACACAGGCCGCACTGGAGAGCTTTGCGGCCAGCGGTTTTGCCGACATCGTGCGCAAGGCGACCCGGGCCGCGGTGGACCGCGCCGCGGAAATGGCCCGTCGCTGATTCCCGTTCGCCCCATGAACCTGCGAGAATTGACCCCATGAGCCCGCTCGACGACGCCACCCTGTTTCTGGTCAACACCCTGTTCGGCCTGTATGTCTACGCCCTGGTCGCGCGCTTTCTGCTGCAGGCGACCCGCTCGGACTTCTACAACCCGCTGGCCCAGTTCGTCTGGAAGGTCACCAACCCCGTCGCCCAGCCGGTACAGCGCATTGTTCCCCGCTGGCGCAGCTGGGATCTGGCCACCTTGCTGGTGGCCTGGGGCCTGCTGGTGATCAACATCGCCATCGATATCGGTCTGCTGGGCGGCACCCCCGGACTGGGCGTGATCTACCTGGCGACACTCAAGGTACTGGTGATGTTCATCACCTTTTACACCTTCTCGATCCTGATTCTCGCGGTGATGAGCTGGTTTGGCGCGGCCATGCACAGCCCCGCAGCCAGCCTGCTGTATTCCATCACCGATCCCCTGATGCGGCCGGTCCGCAGCCGTCTGCCGAGCGTGGGCGGGCTGGACCTGTCACCGCTGGTGGTCATCGTTCTGCTGCAGGTCGTCTCCCGCCTGATCCCGCTGCCTTACGTGCTACGTTAAGTTCGCATGCCGTCACCGACGCCCCTGCCGGCCGACTCCGTCGGTCTGGTTACGCCTGAGGATTTCGCCTTCGAGCAGCCGCTGACGCTGGAATGCGGCGCCCGGCTCGACAGCTACACCCTGCGGGTGGAACGCTACGGCGAGCTGAATGCCGACCGCAGCAATGCCGTGCTGATCTGCCACGCACTCTCCGGCGATCACCATGCCGCCGGTTACCACCACGCGGACGAACGCAAACCCGGCTGGTGGGAAGCCTGCATCGGGCCGGGCAAACCCATCGACACCGACCGCTTTCATGTGGTCGCCCTGAACAACCTTGGCGGCTGCTCCGGGTCGACCGGCCCGATGAGCACCAACCCGGTGACCGGCCAGATCTGGGGGCCTGACTTCCCGATCGTGACCGTGCGGGACTGGGTGCGCAGCCAGAACCAGCTGCGCGACAAGCTGGGCATCCCCCACTGGGCTGCCGTCATCGGCGGTTCCCTCGGCGGCATGCAGGCCCTGCAGTGGGGTGTCGAATTCCCGGAGCTGGTGCGGCATGTCGTCGCCATTGCCGCCGCGCCCCGGCTCTCGACCCAGAACATCGCCTTCAATGAAGTCGCCCGTCAGGCCATCCTGACCGACCCGGATTTCTGCGACGGCCACTATCGCCGCGAAGGCCGCAACCCGGCGCGCGGCCTGATGCTGGCACGTATGCTCGGGCATATCACCTACCTCAGTGACGCGGCGATGGCCAGCAAGTTCGGCCGCGAATTGATCTCCGGCAAACCCGGCTTCAGTTTCGAACCGGAATTCCAGGTCGAGAGCTACCTGCGCTACCAGGGCAACCAGTTCATCGATCGCTTCGACGCCAATACCTACCTGCGCATGACCAAGGCCCTGGACTACTTCGACCCCGCCCGGGAGTTCGACGGCAGCCTCGACGCGGTCATGCGCCAAATGCAGGCCAAGCTGCTGCTGCTGTCTTTCACCCGGGACTGGCGCTTTGCCCCCGAGCGCAGCGAGGAACTGGTCCGTGCCGCGCTGCGCGCCGGGCGTGATGTCAGCTATGCCTGCATCGACTCCCCGCTGGGGCACGATGATTTCCTGGTACCGGTGCCGGCCTATCTGGACGTGTTCGGCGGCTACCTGCGACGCGTCGCGGAGGAATGCGCATGACGGACACTCCCCTGCGCAGCGATCTGGCCATGATCAGCCAGTGGATCGAACCCGGCACCCGGGTACTCGACCTGGGCTGCGGCGATGGCCTGTTGCTGGCGCACCTGGCAAAAACCCGCAAGGCCCGAGGCTACGGGCTGGAACTGGACACGGCCAACATCTCCGCCTGCATCGCCCGCGGAGTCAATGTCATCCAGCGCGACCTGGATGACGGGCTGGCCGACTTCGATGACGGCAGTTTCGATTACGTGGTGATGAGCCAGGCCCTGCAGGTCATACACGCCCCGCACAAACTGCTGGGCGAAATGCTGCGGGTCGGCAAGAAGGGCATCGTGACCTTCCCCAATTTTGGCCACTGGAGTACCCGGCTGAGCCTGACCATTGGTGGCCACATGCCGCGCACCCGGACGCTGCCCGACCAGTGGTACGACACCCCCAATATCCACCTGTGCACGATCAAGGACTTCGAGGCCCTCTGCCGCGAAAAGCATTACCGCATCGTGGACCGCGCCGTGACCGACGCTGCGCACCGCAAGGCCCCCGGCCATCGCCTGATGCCCAACCTGCGCGCCGAGGTCGGCATGTACCTGCTGCAACGGGAGACCCCATGAAAACCTGGCTCTGCATCCTGACCCTCGCCAGCACAATGTTCGCGGCAGGCGCCCGCGCCGAACAAACGGTGGAGCAAGGCCCCTGGGTGCTGCACTACATGGTCATGAACACCACCGACCTGACGCCGGAAATCGCGCGCACCTACGACGTGGACCGCAGCAAGAAACGCGGCCTGCTGATGCTCAACCTGCAGCACCGGGAGCAGCCGCAGGTCAGCGTGAATCACCGTACCGAGGGCACCATCCGCAACCTGATCGGGCAGACCCGCTCCGAGCGCATCCGCAATGTGGTCGAGGGCGACGCGATCTACACGCTGATCGAGTTTCGCTATTCGCACCTGGAAACGATGCGTTTTGAACTGGACGTTCACCCCGAAGATGGCAGTGCGCCCATCCGGCTCTCATTCAACCAACAGCTGTTCACGCCGGGGCGCTAGGCCCTGACCTCGACAGCCTTCGTAAAGAGACTTCCCATGAACTACCTGCACACCATGGTTCGCGTGACCGATCTGGACGCGGCCCTGCGCTTTTACTGCGATCACCTTGGCCTGGTTCAGGTCGAGCGGCGGGACTTCGAGCAAGGACGCTTCAGCCTGATCTTCCTGGCTGCGCCGGGCGACCTGCCGCGCGCTGCCGAGAAGAAAGCCCCGCTGCTGGAGCTGACCTGGAACTGGGACCCGGAGGAGTACACCGGCGGGCGCAACTTCGGCCACCTGGCCTTCCTGGTCGATGACATCTATGCCAGTTGCCAGCGCCTGCAGGATGCCGGTGTCACCATCAACCGCCCGCCCCGTGACGGGCACATGGCCTTCGTGCGCTCGCCCGACGGCATTTCCATCGAGCTGCTGCAGCGCGGCGATGCCCTGCCGGCCGCCGAACCCTGGGCCTCGATGCCCAATACCGGCGCCTGGTAACCGCCCACCCCGTTTCGGAAACCCCCGGGTTTTCGGTATCGTGCGCGCAGGGAGACACCACAATTGAGCACCATGGCCTACGACATCATCATCAAGAACGGAACGCTCTTCGACGGAACCGGGGCACCCGGTGCGCAGCGGGATATCGGCATTCGGGACGGCCAGGTCGTCGCTGTCAGCGCCCAGGCACTGGATGAAACCGACTGCCCCCGGGTGGTCGACGCTGCCGGTTGCTGGGTCACACCCGGCTTCATCGAGCCGCACTCGCACTACGACGCCGAAATCATCGCCGCACCGGAGCTGGCCGAATCCGTCCGCCACGGTGTCACCACCGTGATGACCGGCATCTGCTCCATCAGCATGGTGTGCGCCGAACCCGAGGACTGCTCCGACCTGTTCACCCGCGTCGAGGCGGTGCCTCGTGACAAGGTCCTGCCCCTGCTGCGCGAACGCAAGGCCTGGAAGTCACCACGCGAGTTTCGCGCCTTCTTCGAAAAACACCCGCTGGGCCCCAACCTGGCCGCCTTTGTCGGCCACTCCGACATGCGGGCGCGGGTCATGGGTCTCGAACGCTCGGTATCCGGTGACGCACCAACCGAGCAGGAGCTGCAGCAGATGGAAGGCCTGCTGGAAGAAGCCCTGGATGCCGGCTTTCTGGGCATGTCGAGCATGACCACCAAGCTGGACCGTCTTGACGGGGAACGGGCCTGGGCCAAGCCCCTGCCGGCGACCTACGCCAACTGGCACGAGTACCGGCGGCTCAATCGCATCCTGCGCAATCGCGGGGCCATCCTGCAGTCGGCTCCCGATGCTGTCGGCAAGATCAATATCTTTGCCTTCTTCTGGGAAGCCGTGGGCTGGTTCCGCAAGGCGCTGAAAACCACCTTGCTGACCTGCCTGGACCTGAAATCACAGCCCTGGATGCCTATTGGCGCCCCCATCGGCGCCTGGATCGTCAACACCCTGGGTCGGGCCAATTTCCGCTGGCAGTACCTGCCCGCACCATTCGAAATCTATGCCTACGGCCTGGACTTCAACTCCTTCGGCGAACTGGCCGATGCGCGCATCCTGCGCGACGTCAAGAACCCGGAGGACATGTATGCCGAAGCCGAGAAACCGGGCTTCCGGGACATCCTGCGTCGCAACATGGCCGAAACGTTGACGGCAGGGCTGTGGCACCGCGACTTCTCCGACGCCCGCGTGGTGGAGTGCCCGGACCCGACACTGGTCGGCCGCAATTTTGCCGACATCGGCAAGGAACGCGGCCAGGACCCGATCGACACCTTTCTGGATCTCGCCCTGGAATACCGCGACGCATTGCGCTGGGGCATCTGCTTCACCGCCGAACGCCCCGCCATCACCCGCAAGCTGATCCGCAGCCCGCAGGTTCACGTGGGTTTTGCGGACTCGGGCGCGCACCTGCTCAACCTGGCCTCCTACAACTTTCCGCTGTGCCTGCTCAAGCACGTTCGCGATGCCGAACTCGCCGGGGAAGGCTTTATCAGCACCGGCGCCGCGGTGCGTCGCCTGACCGGCGAACTGGCCGACTGGTACGACATCGATTGTGGCTACGTCCGCCCTGGCGACCGCGCCGACGTGGTCGTCATCAACCCCGAAGGCCTGACCGACCAGGTCTTCCGCATGACCGATGCCCCGTTCCCGGCCTTCGGCATGAACCGCCTCGTCAACCGCAACGATGATGCGGTCCGCGCGACCATCATCAACGGCAAGGTGGCCTACGCAGCCGATACCGGTTACGCCGCCGATCTGGGCAAGGCTACCAGCTACGGCCGCTTCCTGGCCGCACGTGGCGCCCCGCCATTTCCCTCCCCCCTCGCGGAGCCGCTAAACGACACCGCCCGCAAGGCCGCATAGGCCGCACACCACCTGCACAAGGGGAGACATGACCGCACTCGACTCGGTAGTACTGGATTTCGACCCCGGCGCGCTCGCATTCATCAACTGGATGCTCGCCCTGGTGGTGTTCGGAGTGGCCCTGGACTTGCGTCTGAGCGATTTTGCCCGGGTCATCACCAAACCCCGGGCTCCGGCCATCGGCATGCTCAGCCAGTTTCTGCTGATGCCGGCACTGGCCACCGGCCTGGTCTGGCTCGCCTCGCCCCCACCCAGCGTCGCGCTGGGAATCATTCTGGTTGCCGCGTGCCCCGGCGGTACGGTCTCCAACTTCATGACCAGCCTCGGACGCGGCGACGCCGCATTGTCCGTCACGATGTCGGCGGTCTCCACGCTGGGCGCGGTGGCCATGACCCCCTTCAACTTCGCCTTGTGGGCCAACATCTACCCCCCGACGGCACCGCTGCTGCAGGAAATCTCGCTGAACCCGCTGGACATGTTCCGCTCGGTCGCGACCATCCTCGTTTTCCCGACGGTTTTCGGCATGCTGCTGGCGGCCCATGTCCCGCGAGTGGCCAAGGCACTGCACACCCCGATGCGGGTGCTGTCGCTGCTGGTCATGTTCGGCTTCATCACAGCGGCTGCCACGCGCAACAGCGATTACCTGGTCGAATTCCTGCAGGCCGCCTTCGGCATCGTTCTGGTCGTCAATGGCTGCGCGCTGGCGCTGGGTTACGGCCTGTCCCGCGCCGGAGGCCTGTCGGTACGCGAGGCCCGTGCGGTGAGTTTTGAAACCGGCATCCAGAATTCCGGTTTCGGGCTGGTGCTGGTATTCAATTTCTTCAGCGGCCTTGGCGGCATGGCCATTGTCGTCGCCTGGTGGGGGGTCTGGCACCTGATCACCGGGCTATCGCTGGCGCGCTACTGGTCGCAGCGCCCACCCGTCGATGTGCGTGACGCTGCAGTCGCCGCCGACACAGTGCCATGATGGTCGTCTTTGCTGATTGCCGACACCCATGAACAACCGCGTCCAGATCGACACCCAGGACGGTATTGCGACCGTCACCCTGAACCGCCCGGAAAAACGCAATGCCGTGGACTGGGAAATGTTGCGCGCATGGATTTCTGCGCAAAAGGTCCTGCGCAAGGATCGCTCGCTGCGGGGCGTGATCCTGCAGGGTGCCGGGCCTTCCTTCTGCGCCGGCCTGGACTTCCCGACCTTCACCCAGCAGCCGGCCCGTCTGGCCCAGGGCTTCCTGCAACCTGCCGGTGACGGCGCCAACCTGTTTCAGCAGGCCTGCCTGGGCTGGCGGTCGTTGCCGGTGCCGGTCGCAGCCGTCATCCATGGCCACTGCTTTGGTGCCGGCCTGCAGCTCGCCCTGGCCTGTGATTTCCGCTTTGCCCACCCGGAAGCCGAGCTGTCGATCATGGAAATCAAGTGGGGCCTGATTCCGGACATGAGCGGCACCATCACCTTCCGCGAACTGATGCCAATCGACCTGGCCAAGCGCCTGTGCATGACCGGTGAGGTCTTTGCGGCACCACAGGCCCATGCGTGGAACCTGGTCAGCGAGGTATCGGACACCCCTGCGGAAGCCGCGCTGCAGCTATTGAAGCAGATTGCCGAACGCTCCCCGGATGCCGTTGCCGCCAGCAAGGCCCTGCTGCAGCAAACCTGGACAGCCGACGACAACGCCTGTCTCACCGCCGAACGTCGCTGGCAGCGCCGCATGCTGACCGGTCGCAACCAGCGCATCGCCATGCAACGCAGTGGCAAGGGCAAAACCACGCCTTTCCAGCGCCGTCCGCGCGGTCTCTGACGCCTGCACAACCCGCCTGCTGTGAGCAGCAGGCTTGCATTCAGCCACCAGACCGGCACAATCAGAGTTCGGAGAACCCTGGACATAACTATGCATACCTCTCACAAGGCGCCATTTCTGCGCGCCCACCTCGCCCCTTTGATCCTTGGAAGCCTGAGCGCCCTCGCGCTGACTGGCTGCTATCTGGAAGATGACGACAAGAACTCGGGCGACAAGGACATCGACGCCGCGGTTTCGGTCACCCTGGAAACGCGCGAAGACGTGATCCAGGCCGTGGCCACGGTCTGGAACTTCACCGGCCCCTGGGCGCAGGCCAGCGCCCCGGTCCGCGAACCCGCCCCGGCTGATGCCACCAGCGAGGACGGCGAAGACGCCCCGATCACCGTGGACTGCGGCAGCTCCGGCTCCATCACCTACGATGAAACCGCCAGCGTCACCACCTACAACGACTGCACGGAAACCAGCGAGACCACAGACGAAGCCAGCGGCGTCAGCACCACGGAAACTTCGGTGATTGATGGCGTTGTCAATGAAGCCTGTGTCCTCGACGAAGGCGAAGCCGAGCCGACGGATTACCGTTGCTACAACGCCGCCCCTCTCGACCTGGACTACGCAGTCGTCACCACCACACCGGCTGCTGAAGGCGAAGAAGAGCCCAGCACGGTGAGCAGCGCCCTGGAGATCAAGCGCGATGCCTACCTGGAAGTGGACGCTGAAACGGAGACCGGTTACCGGCTGCTGATCAGCGAAGAGCGCAGCCAGCGCGTGTCGACCGAGGACGCCGAGGGCACCCGGACGACGGGCAAAGTCGAGGTCAGCACCGAAGGCTTTGAGCTGCGCATGCAGAATCAGGGCGACGCGGAAACTCCGGCCTATGTCTTTGAATTCAACGGCGAGGCCTTTTTCGAGAACGACAACGCCAACTGTTCCGACGGCTTGCTGCGCATTGGCAGCGCCGAGCCGATCGCCGTCGACCCGGACAGCGGGTTCGCGCCCACCGCAGGCACGCTGGTCCTGTCCACCGATGCCGTGGCCGCGCTTGCCGTGAGCTTTGCAGCGGACCGCAGCATCTCCTTCCGCCTCAATGGTGAAGACCTGACCGCGACCGCCGAAGAGCTTTCCGCAGCCTGCCTGGGCAGCTATCGCGTCCCCGAGGAAGGCTCCGAAACGGAAGAGCCCTCGGACGATGAAATCTGCATTTTCGGACCGATCTGCTTCTAGCCCAGCGGCGAAGTCACACAAAAAAACCCGGCATCAGGCCGGGTTTTTTTGTGCGCTCGCGCGCCTCAATCGGTCCAGTAATCCACCAGCGATTGCACCAGGGGCTTCATGAACCAGCTTGTTTCCGGCATCAGATGCACGGGTAGTTCCGCTTCGCGCAATGCGTCGGCAACCACCGGCCCCACTGCAGCGACCACCATGCCGGAAAGCGCCTGACGCAAGGCCGTCTCCTGCCCGGAGTTCGCTGCTACCGTCAGCAGGCGGCCAATTTGCGGTGAGCTGGTAAAGCAGATGGCGTCCACCTCAGCGGTGACAATCTGCGCAACCAGTGCCTCCACCTGGGCAGCCTCGGCGGCGTTGGCATAGCGATACGGAGCCACGACATCGACCTCGGCACCTGCCGCCCGCAAAAAGTCCTGCAGCGGGAGGTTGGGCTCCTGCCCATAAAGCTGGACACCGACACGACGCCCCTGCAGGGACTCGGCCCGCAGCGTCTCGATCACGCCCGGTGTCGTGGCAACCGCCGCCTGCAGATCCGGCTTCAAGCCGAGCTCACGCAGAACCTTCGCCGGTTTTGGGCCCCGGGTAAGCGTTCGCATGCTCCCCAGCGCCGCCACGAATTCCTCCCGGATGCCTTCCCGCTCCGCCACCATCAGCAACCGCCGCAAGCCTTCTCCGGTCAGCAGGATGAGATCGTCCAGGGGCGTGTCCAGTGTCCGGCGCAGCCACGCTGCGACCGGCGCAGCATCTTCGACATCGAGGATGCTCACCAGGGGACAGCGCAGAACCTTTGCCCCACGCCGCTCCAGCAAACCGGCGAGCACGTCCAGTTGCCGGGTTTCAGGAATGGCGATGCAGCGACCACTCAGGGCGCCAGATTCGTCGGACACGGGCAGGACTCGGGGTGGAAACGAACAACGCCGCATTGTAAGTCGCCGAACCATCTGCTGCGGTGCCACACCGTGTCGGGCAACAGCAGGTGCTAGGGACTAACGCTCGAGCACACCCACTTCCAGCTGCTCGAACCAGCCCAGAAACCGTGTGACGTCGTCACCGCGGAACAGACGTCCGTGCTGCGGCACCATCATGTCGATGTCGAGTGCACGCACGCGGGAGATCCAGTCATTCTTGGCGCGATTGGATGGCATCCAGCGACGGTGGAAACCCGTCATGAACGCCGTATGCGCGTCAAAGTCCTGCACGAACAGGTCCGTCTCGCCGGGCTCCAGTGCTGCTCCAACGTCACCGGAAAACAGGATCCTGGCCTTCGGGTCGTACACATGAAAGTTGCCGCTGGAATGCAGGTAGTGCGCGGGGACAAGCTCCAGTTGCAGGCCGCCCAGCTTGAGCACGCCACCGGCATCGGGAATGGCTGCGTAGCGAATATTCTCCATGCCGAAATGGCGGATGAAGCCCTCCCACATCCACGGGCTATGCAGCGTGGCATCGGGCAACACCTGATCCCACATCCCCAGTGAGGAGATGATGTCCGGATCCTGATGCGAAGCAAACAGGTCCGTAATCTGCTCGGCTTCCACATGCTTGAGCACGGAAGCCAGCATCACGGCAAACAGCTCGATGCCTCCGGGGTCCAGCAGTAGCGCACGCCCGTCGGCAACCACCATGTACTGGTTCGTATCAATGATCTTCTCCGGCTTGTCCGGGTCCCGGCCGAACACGAACCATTGATGCCCCTGATCAAACAACTTACGCGACAGCATCAAAACTCCTCATTTCCTGAAGCAACACAATGGAACGCTGCGCATGCTCACCGATCTGCGCGGATAGCCCGTCCAGGTCGGCGGCAAGGTTGCGCAACACGGCTTCATGCGTACCGGTCTTGGTAGCCTCGAGACGAAAATTGACCGCCAGT
>JBFHON010000046.1:0-13338 GCA_041593295.1 Oceanococcaceae bacterium
CGGGTCAATTCCGCCAGGGTGCTGATGGCCTTGTCCGATTCACCAAGGTTCTGGTACGCCCGCGACAGCTGTTACAGGATGCGGTCATTGTTGGCCGCATTGGGGCGGGCATCCAGCAGACCGTTGTACAGGGCAACGGCTTCGGACTGACTGACCAGACCCTTGGTTTCAAGCGTGGGGTTCAGTTCGCTGGCTTCGACCTGGAGGTCAGCAAGCCGACGCTGGGTCTCAAAGCGCAAGGCCTGGTCGTCCGGGGACAATTCCAGGATCGCCCGGTACTGTTCGATGGCCTCGGAGACATTGGAGTCGGTGGCACCGGCCAGGACATCACCGCTGTCCACGGCGGGTGGCGCCTGCTCGATGGCCGGAAGGGGTTCCCCTTCGCGCTGGGCGACCACGGACTCCTGCTGGGCCAGCAGGTCTTCCAGCGAGGGCGCATCCTGCTTGAGCAGGGTGTCGAGGTTTTGCTGGTCGGCGGCATCGTACTGGGCCGCACAACCGGCCAGCAGCAGGACGGCACTCGCCATCGGGAAAATCATGTGTCGGCGCATCATTGTTCCTTGTCGTCCGCACCGTTGCTTGCGTCATACAAACGGGCCAGCGAGAAGCGTGCTTCGATCTGATATTTGCGAATGGCATCGCGCTGCGCACTGAGATCGCGCAGGGCAATGTCCTCAAGCAGCTGACGTTGTGCCGGAAGGGCGGCGCGGATATCCGCGAGCAGCGCCTTGGACTCCGTCAGCAAAGGTTGCGCGGCGCTGTCGGTCGAGGCCGGAATCATGCTCAGGCCTTCGGTCAGCGTCAGGGCGTACTTGGGGTTGAAACGGTAGGTCCAGCTCAGCAAGCCTTCCAGCGTTTCATTGCGCGGGAAGCGGCCGATTTCGGTGGCCATCTGCAACTGCGGGGTCAGGCCGGGGTAAAGCGGTTCCTTGTGCTTCAGTCGTTCCCTGCGAATCAGCGAGGTCGCGCTGGCCGGGGCCAGTGTCCGCTGGCTACCCGCTTCCAGGTCGGTGATTTCGCGACTGATGCGGCGGTCCAGCTGGCGGAGGTCGCGATAGTTTTTCAGGGCTTCCTGAAACATCGTCGAAGCCAGCGTGTCGGCCAGGTACCAGGTCTCATCGGCATCGGCCAGTTCCGTCGCGCGCCAGTTCCAGCCGCTGTATTGCTCCGGCTTGTTGCGGACCAGGGTTTCAAACATGCGCCCGTCGCTGACCGCGGCGATCGCCGAATCCAGCCGCTTGGCGGCCACTTCCAGCCGCGACAGCCCGACCTTGTAGTAACGGCGTGCCGCGTCGTTCTCACCCAGCTGGGTCAGTGCCCAGGGCAGTGCCACTTCAACCTCGAGCACGGCGGTCTTGCGGATGTCGCGTCGGGCCAGTGTCTGCCAGGCGTTGATGGCCCGCCGATAGCGCAGGGTATCGTCCTCGTCGGCCTTGCGGGCACGCATCATGCCCAGGCGCTGGCGCAGTTCCTCGTTGACGCTGCCCGGGCGCAGGATGGTGCCGAGAACGCCGCCAATCGTGTCCTGGGTTTCACCATCCTGCAGACGCACCGCATCCGCGGCGACGCTGCTGAGCTCGGCCCAGCCCAGGGCCAGCAGTGCTTCGTAGGAAAAGGGGCCGTCCAGCCGGATCCGCTGCAGCACCGGCAGCGCCGCGGAGCCGTTGGCCACCCGCAGGTAGTCGTAGGCCAGGGTCAGATTGGCCTGATCCCGCAGTGCGTGTTCGATCGGGTCATTGACCAGCTCGCGCCCAATCTGGTCCAGGTTGGCCCGCGCTTCACGCTCTTCGCCGGCGGCAAAAAGCGCCATGGCGAGGTTGTACTTGCCGAAATTGCTGCGGCCGGCTACACGCCGGTTGTCAAGGCGGGAGATGCTCTCCTGCAGGTTGCCACTGCGGCCGGCGACTTGCGCCGCGAGCAGCTCCCGGTCGTAGTAGCGCGCGCTGCCGAGGTCCTCTTCCATGGCCGTCAATGTGGCGATGGCGGCATCGTCATAGCCCCGCTCGAATGCGTAACGGGCGAGTCGCAGGTACAACTCGGCACGTTCGCTGCTGCTGACTCCGCCCTGCTGGATCAGTTCCAGGAAACGTTTTTCAGCGGCGTCATAGAGGCCGTAGTTCAGCAGTTCATGGGTAATGAACAGGGCGTGGTCGGTGTCGTCCTTGCTGTCCGTCAGCAGTTCGACCACCGCATCCAGGTGATTGCCCACCGTGTGCTGATACAGCGCCTTGTTCTGGGAGAGATCGCCTTTTTCAGGCTCGAATGCGGCAGCGGTCAGCGGCAGCGCGAGGATCAGCGGGGCGAGCGTAAGGACGCGCAAGCTCATGGGCGAGTCTCCCGTTCAACGGCATCCAGGCCGACACCGCTCCCGCGGGGGACATCCTTGACCCGCAGTTCGAGGGCCAGCGGGTCAGCTGTCTTTTGCAGGGTCATGCTGGCTTCATGGGTGACCTGCCGGCCATCGGGCATGGCGCCCTGCATCACCACCTGCAGGGCGAAACGGCCCATGGCGACATTGCCGCGGTAGATCGGGGCGGCGCCGCCCACACGCATGGCGTAGACCGCGTCATCATCGAAGGTCTGGCGTGAGAGCACCTGGTCGGCCGAGCGCAATTCAAGGCTCTCGATCGTGAACCGGCGCGCCGGGCTGGTCATGTAGACCTCTATACGCTGCTCGGCGGGGTAGTAGTGCGCGTCCTTGTACTCGGCAATCGCACCGAGCACATTGACCGTGCGGGTCTTGAGGTTCTGCACCACCGCGTCGTTGCTGCGCAGGGTCTGCAGGTTGAGGTCGTCCTCCTCGACGGATGCGCCGGCAATGCCGACGAAGGCGGACAGGATGAGGAGGCTGAATGTCTTGCTCATGAAAGGCTGGCCGGATCCGGGTAAGGCGGGCAAACAGTGATGCAGAAACCGGGCCGGGGCCCCGGGGGCTGGCGCGGTGCCGCACAGTGTAACCGTAGCTGCGCGAGGGCGATGTCGGACAGGGGTGACAAGGGCTGCGGGATCATCGGGGGGCAAACACCAGCAGATCACGCTGGTTGCTGAGGGAGGCACTGCCCAGGCGGTTCCAGCTTCGAAGTTCTGCCACGCTGACCCGGTAGCGGTCGGCAATCGCCTGCAGGGAGTCCTGGTCTGACAGCGCGTGAACGACCGGGGCCCGGCCCGGTGGCGGGGCGATGCGCAGGCGCTGCCCCGGGTGCAACGGTTCGCTGTCGTCCAGGTTGTTCCAGCGGCGCAGGCTGGCCACGCTCAGCTGATATTTGCGGGACACGCTCCACAGGGTTTCGCCGCGATGCACGCGGTGCCATTCGGTGGCGCTGGTAGGCGCGGTTGTCGGGGTCAGGCGGCGCTCGCGTGCGGCGGCCGCCACGATGGTCGGGGACAGGCTCTGGCTGCCGGCGGGGATGCGCAGCTGCTGACCGACGAAAATGCGGTCGCTGCGCAGGCCGTTGACCCGCTTGATCAGCGCGACATTGGTGCCCCAACGTGCGGCAATGAGACCGAGTGAGTCTCCGGCGCGTACCGTGACCGATTCCCAGCGCGTGCGGCTTTCCGGTGAAACCCGGGCAAGGCGCTCACGCGCCTGGGGCCAGGCTGAAGCCGGAATGAGCGCGCGCCACGGTGCGCGTGGCGGTAGCGCCCACAACTTGAAGTTCGGGTTGTAACGATAGATCACGCTGACGCTGAGTCCGGTGGCCCTGGCCATGTCCTCGATGCTCAGCGGGCCGCCCACATCAACCCATACCGGGGCGCTGGCCGGGTTGACCCAGGGGAGCCCCATGCCCTCGATGTCGGTCAGCGCGCGGGCCAGCCCGAGCAGCTTGGGCACGTAATCCCGGGATTCGGTGGGAAGCGGCAGTGCCCAGTAGTCGGTGGAACGATTCAGTGAACGGGCCTGCTGGATTGTCCGGCTGACCCGCCCCTGGCCGGCGTTGTAAGCCGCCAGTGCCAGCGGCCAGCTGCCGAAGCGCTGGTGCAGTTGTTCGAGGTAATCCAGCGCGGCGGACGCTGCGGCCAGGGGGTTGAGACGGTCATCCGACCACATGTCGATCTGCACTCCGAGGTAGTCGGCGGTGGCCGGGCGCAACTGCCACATGCCCACCGCATCGCGTGAGGAGCGGGCGTCCGGACGCAATTTGCTTTCGATGACCGGCAACAGCGCCAGTTCACCCGGCATGCCGCGTGCAATCACCATGTCGAGGATGGGGTAGAGCCACTGCCCGTTGGCGTCGAAGATGACGCGCAGCTCGGCAGCCCGTTGCTGCCAGTCGCGCTCCCAGCGGTCGACCGCGGGGTGACGGATGTGCTGGAGCTGGCGGGCCTCGGCCAGCCGCGTCCACAGCTCGCCGTCGCCCTTTGCCTGCGCGCTGCCGAAGCCGCCCAGCACGAGCAGCAGAAGTCCGACCCAGACGCCTTTCATCAACCGCGGAATCCGTCTTTCCACTGGCGCAGGGACGCAAAGGCGGTTACCGCATCGTCCGTCTGCATGCCCTGCTGCTTCAGTTCCGCACGCAGTGTCGCGTCATTCACACAGAGGAAGGGGTTGGTCTGGCGTTCCTCGCCAATGCTGCTGGGCAATGTGATCAGGCCTTGGGTGCGCTGTTGCTCGACGGTGGCCAGCCGTTGCTGTGTCGGTGCGTGCCCCGGACGGACCGCGGCGGCGAATTTCAGGTTGGCCAGAGTGTATTCGTGCGTGCAGTAGACGGGTGTTTGCGCCGGGAGTTCCGCCAGTTTTTGTAGCGAGTGGTGCATTTGCGCAGCGGTGCCCTCGAACAGCCGCCCGCAGCCCCCGGCAAACAGCGTGTCACCGCAGAACAGGGCCTGCGGGTGGTAGTAGCAAATGTGGTCCAGCGTATGGCCCGGTGTCGCGATCACCTGAAAATCCACGCTACCGAGACGGACCGTTTCGCCGTCGCGGAGTTGCTGGCTTGCACCCGCAAACGGACTATCGGCCGGCCCATAGACGGGCACGTCCGGCCAGTCCTCCCGCAAACGGGGAATGCCATGTACATGGTCGGGGTGGTGATGCGTCACGAGAATGCCAGCGAGGTGGAGACCGGAGTCGTGCAGATAAGCGAGAACCGGGCCAGCATCGCCCGGGTCGACCACGAAAGCCGCCCCGTTCTCCTGCCAGGTCCAGATGTAGTTGTCGGTAAAGGCGGGAAGGGCCAGCACCTGATCAAGCGGATGCACGGTAGACTCGTTCCAGTGGTTGCAGTGCAAAGAACGGAGCAGTTTATCGCCATGAGCGCGTCGCTCAATCTCAAGGAATGGCTGGGTACCCCGCGTGGACACCAGATGATGCGCTGGGAACGTGACCTGCTGGCCCGACTCTGGTCCCGTTTCTACGGACATTCCGCACTGGTGATTGGCAGCTGGGGCGAGCACATGCCGGTGTTTCCCCAGCGCTGGCGTGTGGAAACGGTCGGGCATGACCCCGACCTGCATTGCGCAGCATTGACCGATCTGCGGCAACTGCCGCTGCTCGACAGCAGCGCGGATCTGGTCATCCTGCGGCACAGCCTGGCTTTCGCGCCCTCGCCACATCAGCTGTTGCGCGAGGCTGACCGGGTGCTGAGCCAGCGCGGCCAGCTGGTCATACTCGGGCTGTCGCCCTGGAGCTTCTGGGGGCTGGGTTCGCATTTGCCGTTGCGTCGGATGCAATTGCCCGAAGGTTTGCACATGCTGGGCAAGGCCCGGCTGATTGACTGGCTGCATCTGCTCGATTTTCGCGTGGAGGAGCAGGGGCACTATGGCCCGGTCCTGCCGCTTTGGGCACACCGCCTGCGGCTGGAGGCCGTCGTGCAGCCCGGCTATTTCATTCAGGCGCGCAAGCAGCGCACGCCGGTGCGCCCACTGTGGGCGACACGCCGCCAGCCGGAGCCCCTGTTTGGCACGGCTGCGTTACCCTCGGCCCGGGCTTCGGCCCGCATCATTGATTTCCCCGGACCCAAGACTTGATGGCTATTGTTGAAATCTGGACCGACGGCGCATGCAGTGGCAACCCCGGTCCCGGCGGCTGGGGTGCGCTGCTCAAATTTGGTGACCGGCGCAAGGAAATCTGCGGGGGCGAGCCCGATACGACGAACAACCGCATGGAACTGATGGGAGCCATCGAGGCCCTGAATGCCCTGAAGGGCGCGCAGACCGTGGTGTTGCATACCGATTCGAGTTACGTGAAGCAGGGCATCACAACCTGGATTACGAACTGGCAGAAGAAGAACTGGCGCACCGCAGGTGGGGCTCCGGTCAAGAACGTGGACTTGTGGAAAGCTCTGCTCGAAGCCGCCGCGCGGCATGAGGTCGATTGGCGCTGGGTCAAGGGGCATGCCGGCGACCCGGGCAACGAGCGTGCTGATGAACTCGCACGCCGGGGCCTGGAAGAGGCCCGCGCACATGCTTAGGGAGATCATTCTCGATACCGAAACCACCGGGCTGGATGCGAAGGTGGACGAGATCATCGAAATCGGCTGTGTGGAGGTCTTCGACCGACGCATCACCGGCCGGCACTACCACCAGTACATCCGGCCGAACGGGCACATCAGCGCCGGAGCCGAAGCGGTGCACGGAATCTCCAACGAGATGCTGGCCTCGAAGCCACGTTTTGCCGAAATTGCCGATGCCTTCCTCGAGTTTGTCGGTGACGCGCAGATCGTCATCCACAACGCCGACTTCGACGCGGGCTTCCTTGCCGAGGAGTTTCGCCGGATAGGCCGGGATGCCGACTGGCCACCGCCGGGGGCCATCGTCGATACCCTGCTGCTGGCGCGCGCCCGGCACCCGGGGCAGCGAAATTCGCTGGATGCGTTATGCAAGCGCTATGAAGTCGACAATTCCGGCCGTGAGTTGCACGGCGCACTGCTCGACTCCGAGTTGCTGGCCGAGGTCTACCTGCACCTGACTGGCGGGCAGAACGAGATCGAGCTGGCAGCGCCGGATCTGGTTGATGCCGGGGGCGTTCGTCGCGACGTCGAATCGGTGCTGCGTGGTGCGGCACGACGGCCCCGGGTCGCCGTGGTGGACGCCGAAGCCGCGACGGCCCATGCCCGCTTCATTGCGAACATGCGCGAGCAGGGTGCGTGTCTGTGGCCAGAGCCGGCCTGAGAACGGCCCAGGGCGCGGGTTTCAGGCCGCCCCTTCGTTCAGACCAGCATCCCGCCGACCACGGCAGCCAGTAGCAGAAATGCTGCGGTCATCCAGCCAATGGCCGGTGTGCCGCCCAGAACCCCGGTGTCATTGGCATGCCGTGCGATGGTCTCCAGCAGCCCGCTCAGGCCGCGTCGGCGCAGGTCGGCCAGCTTGTGTCCCCAGCGGGAGAATTCGGCGTCCACGCTCAGGACCGACTGCGGAATCCAGCGCCGGTAGGTGACGTCGAAGTCCAGATGGATGGCGCGCACCTCGTCCGGGTAGCGGCCACTGCGGAACAGCCAGATGAAGGCCAGTCCGGCGAACAGCAGCAATTGCATCTGGGTAACCAGGTGGTCAGCGGTGTAGGGCACGAATTCCGCACCCTGATGAGGCAGCATCTGGTACAGCAATGACGGGGCGATCCCAACCAGCACACAGGCCGCTGCGGTGATGCCCATCGCCACCAGCATCGGCCACGGTGCTTCCTGTACCCGCTTGCCCGAGTCATGGGCGAAAAAGGCAAAAAACGGCACCTTGATCCCCGAGTGATCCAGCACCCCGGCCGATGCGAAGAGCAGCGCCAGCCAGACGATGGCGTGGCCTTCGTGAACGGCTGCGGCCAGAATCAGCGACTTGGACACGAACCCGGACAGGAAGGGTACGGCCGAGATCGAGGCCGAACCGATGATGCAGAAGCGTGCGGTCCACGGCATCGAGCTGTACAGGCCGCCCAGTTCCGTGGCCTTGGTCGTGCCGACGCGGTGCAGCACCGCGCCCATGCTCATGAACAGCAGTGACTTGTAGAGGATGTGGCAGAAGGCGTGTGCGGCCGCGCCATCCAGGGCCAGCGGGGTGCCGATGCCGACCCCGACCACCATGAACCCCAGCTGGTTGTTCAGGGAGTACGCCAGCACCCGGCGCAGGTCATTCTCCAGGACCGCAAAAAAGATCGGGAACAAGGTCATCACCGCGCCGATGGTGATCAGAATCTCGGTGCCCGCGTATCCGCGGATCAGCGCATAGATGGCCAGCTTGGTGGTGAAGGTCGACAGCAGCACCGTACCCGCCGGGCCGGAGCGCGGGTAGGCATCCTGCACCCAGTTGTGCAGGAAGGGGAAGGCCGCCTTGATCCCGAATGCGAGCAGGATGGCCAGGCCACCGGGGGTTTCCAGGCCGAGGTGGTTGAAGTCCAGCTCCAGGCCCGCAGCCCAGCGCTCGGCCAGGCCAAACAGCAGAAGCACGCCCGACATGATCTGGATGGCGAAATAGCGGGCCAGCGCCGAGAGCGACAGGCCGTAGTCCGGGTGGCGATAAATCAGCAGTGGCAATGAGGCCAGTGCAGTCAGCTCCCAGAACAGGAACAGGCTGGGCAGGTCGCCGGCCAGGGTGGCCCCCACGGCGGAGCCGCAGTACGCCAGGCCTCCGGCAAAGATGCGCCGGCTGTCTTCGGCCCAGGCATAGAGCATGCCGATGCCGCCGGCGATCAGGAAAATGGTGCCGAAGATGCGAGCGAGCCGGTCGGCGCGAAACAGTTCCCATTCCAGCCCGGCAAACGCGACCAGCATGCCGGAGTCCAGATGCCAGAGCAGGGCCAGACCGACAAGCGGGGCGGCGACCGCAACCAGGCGGCCCAGCGCGGCAGGAACGAGCAGGACCAGGGCTGCTGCGATGTAAAGCACCAGCGCCGGGTGCATCAGGGCTTCAGTCACCATAGAAGTCCTCCGGACGCTTGAGCAGCGGGCGCAGGGCTTTGGCGCCGAGCACGATCACGCAATAGGCCGCAAAGCCGACCAGCGCATAGAAGCCGGGGAAGCCGGAGAATGCGAATTCCTGATGGCGATGGACAAAAAACTCGGCAATCAGGCTCAGTACGCCGGCACCGAGAATGAGCCGGATCACGAGCCGGATACGTGCTTCGGTCGCGTCATTGCTCATGACCAACTCCCGGAATCGTGGACAGCTGCTCGATGACCGGGCCCACGGCAAAAAACCAGAACACCGTCAGCAGCGCGGTGAACACCAGGGGGAGCACCATGGCCCAGGGGGCTTCCGCCAGTTCCGTGCGGCCTTTCGGTGCCGGCCCGCCGAGAAAGCCCCGCAGCGGGATGGGCAGCAGATAGGCAATGTTGAGCAAAGTGCTGCCCGCCAGAACGGCCAGAATCCACCAGTGGCCGGACTCGATGGTGCCGATGGCGATATACCACTTCACCCAGGAGCCGGCGCCCGGCGGCAAGCCGATGATCGACAGTGCCGCCAGCAGAAAGGCCCCGAAGGTCAGCGGCATTTTCCAGCCCAGGCCATCCAGCTCGGAAACGTACTGCTTGTGAGCGGCCGTGTAGATGGCCCCGGCACAGAAAAACAGCGTGATCTTGCCGAATGCATGGGCGAGGATCTGTACGGCCCCGCCGAGCAGCGCCTGAGGCAGCAGCAGGCAGGCGGCGACGGACACATAGGCCAGCTGCGAAACGGTCGAATAGGCAAGCCGCTGCTTGATGTGGTCGGCGCGCCAGGCCTGGATGGAAGCCAGTATCAGGCTGCCGGCACCGATGATCAGGATGGGGTTGGCCGCCCCGGTGCGCAGCAGCAGGTCCGGCCCAAAGACGTACAGCGTGACCTTGAGCACGATGAAGACCCCGGCCTTGACCACGGCCACCGCGTGCAGCAGCGCCGACACCGGTGTCGGCGCGACCATTGCCGCAGGCAGCCAGTAGTGCACGGGCATCAGCGCGGCCTTTCCGGTGCCGAACATGTACGCTGCGAACAGGCCCATCAGCAAGGGCGTCGACAGCCCGACGCCGGAGAGCATGCCGCCATCCACGAAGTCGGCCCTTCCGGTCAGAACCACCGTGGCGACAATGGCCGGCAGCAGCAGCCCGAGCGAGGTGGCGAGCAGGAATCCGAGGTAGATGCGCCCGCCGCGCTGGGCGTCGGCATTGCGCTTGTGTGTCACCAGCGGCCAGGTCGCCAGCGTCAGCCATTCGTAGCCAACGAAAAGCGTGAGCAGGTCGCCGGCCAGGGCAATCAGCTGGGCGCCGGCGATGGAAGCGGCGAACGCGGCAAAGAAGGCCTTGTGATTTTTTTCCTTGTTCGCCCGCATGTAGCCTGCGGCATAGATGGTCGTCACCGGCCAGAGCAGGGCGGCAACGGTGCCAAACAGCAGCCCGAGGGGCTCCAGGTTCAGTTGCAGGGTCAGGCCGGGAATGGGCTGAATCAACTCCAGTGCTGCCGGTGGGCCGTCGACCCACCAGCTCAGCCACAGCACCGCATTGGCGATCCCGGCAACTACCGCCACGCCTTCGCGCAGGTTGGGGCGGGGGTTGAGCACTGCGATCAGCACGGCCAGCACTGCCGGCACCACGATCGGCAGCAGCAAGGGGTGCAGCATCATGGCGTGACTCCCAGCGCGATCGCCGCAAATTGACCGAGGTTGGCCGCCCAGGGTGTGGTGCCCAGCATGAACATGGCAAGCACGGCCACGATCGGCGGCAGCAGGTAGACCCCGCGCAGCAGCGGAATGGTCGGGTGCGCGGCGGGCTGACGTAGCCAGACCGGCTCCATCAGGCGCAGGCAGTAGACCACCGCGATCAGTGATCCGAGCACGAGGACACCCAGCCCGATGTTGTGCTCGCCGTCAAAGCTTGCCGAGAGCAAGGTCCACTTCGCGGCAAAGCCCGCGGTCAGCGGAACGCCGAGCAGACCCATGGTCAGCAGGGTGAGCAGCGCGGTGCGCACGAAGTCGCGGTCGCGCAGGCCGGCGATGTCGTCGAAGTGTCGGGCCGGCCCGAGGGTCAGGAAAATACCGCCCTTGATGGCAGCATGGGCAAACAGTTGCACCATGGCCGCGACGACCCCGGCCACCGTACCCAGGCTGAAGGCGAAGACGATATATGCCAGCTGGGACACGCTCGACCAGGCCAGCATGCGGCGGATGTCGTTCTGGAAGCAGGCAGCAACAGCGCCCCAGAGGACCCCGACCAGTGCCACAAAACCGAGCACCGCCAGACCGATCTCACCCAGGTTGCCGCCGACGCCGATGGCCAGACGCACCATCGCGTAAATCGCGACTTTTGTGGCGCATGCGGCAAGAAACGCGGTGACCGGCCACGGGGCAGCACGGTAAACCGCCGGCAGCCACTGGTGCAGCGGAAAGCTGGCGGCCTTGAGGCTGAAGCCCAGCATCAGCATCAATGTGCCGGCCAGGCCCACGGCGGTGTATGGCGTCGTGGCCAGTCGCACGCCGACATCGGCCATGTTCAGCGAGCCCGTGGCCTGGAACCAGAACCCGATGCCCAGCAGCACGAAGCTGCCACCCAGCGTGCCCAGAACCAGGTACTGAAAGGCAGCGAGTGCGGAGCCGGCCCGCGGGCCGGCAGCAACCAGGCCGTAGGTGGTCAGCGAGGAGATTTCCAGGAAGACGAAAATGTTGAACACATCGCCGGTCGACAAAATACCGTTCAAACCGGTGAGGCACAGCAGGAACAGCGCGTAGAAAATGGGCCGCCGGTTGGCGAAATTTTCTTCGGTCGATGTCGGGGTGGCCACCATCAGCGCCAGCCCCGCAGCCAGGCTGGTCAGGAACAAAAGAGGCGTGTTCAGGCCATCCAGGACGAACTCGATGCCGAAGGGCGGCGGCCAGTTGCCGAAGTGGTAGTGCAGCGGTGCCTGGTCCAGGTTGCCGATCAGCATCCACGCGCAGGCTGCACTGGCGAAGGCCGCCAGGCAGGAGAGGACCCAGCCAATCCGCGGGTCGCCAATCAGGACCACCACCGGCGCCATCAGCATGGGCAACAGGACCGGTGCTATCAGCAGAGCATCGGTCATGGGTTCTGCTCGCGCTGGCGGGCTTCGTCTTCCTCGCTGGTGCCCAGTTCTTCCTGGACCCGGACAACCAGGGCCAGACCCACGGCCAGTGTGGCGATGCCAACCACGATGGCGGTCAGGATCAACACATGCGGGAGCGGGTGGCTGTAATTGACCGCCTCCGCACCGGCAATCGGAACCGCCCCCGGGAACTGCTTGCCCAGCGCCAGGTAGAACACGAAGATCGCGGTCTGGAAAATGTTCAGGCCGAGCAGTTTCTTGACCAGGTTGTCCTGGGCGATCACCAGGTACAGGCCGGTCACCAGCATCAGGCCGATCAGGGCGAAAAACAGCTGGGATAACGCAACCATCAACGCGGCGGCCTCCGCCCGGCAAAGGTGTAGAAGATCAGCAGCATGGTCGAGGTCACCGTGATGCCCACGCCCAGTTCGATCAGCAGCAATCCCAGGTGCTGCCCGTGTTGCGGGTCGTGGGGGTCAAGCAGGTCATAGTCCAGGAACAGGCCACCATTCAGGATCGAGTAGAGCCCGCTGCCGGCGTAGAGCAACACGCCCAGGGGAGCGGTCTTCAGCAACACCCAGCGCGGAATGATCTGGCGCGCGGCGTCGATGCCGAAAACCATGGTGTACAGCACCATGCCGGCGGCAAAGATGACGCCGGCCTGAAAGCCGCCTCCGGGGCCGTAATCGCCATGGAATTGCACATACAGCGCAAACAGCAGGATCAGGGGAACCAGTTGCTTGGTGACAACCTTGACAACTACCGGGCTACCAGTCCGCATCGTCGTCCTCCAGAGGGCGCTGATGGCGCTGACCCAGCAGCAGGTAAACCACCAGTCCGGCGATCAGGATCACGAAGGCTTCACCCAGCGTGTCGAAGCCGCGATAGCTGCCAAGAATGGCGGTCACGGTGTTGGGAATGGCAATTTCGGTTGCCGCGCCGTCAAAGTAGGTCGTGGTCAGGGGGTGCGCCTGCAGGGGCGACTCGGGATCGCCGATCACGGGCATCCGCGGCACCACGCTCATCCACAGCGTAAACAGCGCGGCGCAGGCCAGCAGGGCCATGCGATGGTTGGCCGGTCGCGCGCTGCGGTCGCGGTAGCGCAGCAGCGAAATCGCCCCCAGAACCAGTGCGGTGGAAATGCCGGCCCCGACAGCGGCTTCGGTGAAGGCGACATCGGCGGCGTCCAGAACCATGAACAGGCTGGCGCCCATCAGCGAGAAGCCGCCGGTCAGCATCGTGGCATTGAACACATCGCGGCTGCGCACAATGGCCAGGCCGATGATCAGTTGCAGGACCAGCAGGCCGAGCAGCAGCGCCCAGATTATCGGCGTGCTCATTTCACCTTCCTCGGAATGACGCCATCGTGCAGCGCGGCCTGGGCCA
>JBFHON010000047.1:0-13099 GCA_041593295.1 Oceanococcaceae bacterium
GGCTGAGTCAGCGCCCGGCGGAGGCCGCACTGGCCAGCCTGGTGCTGGCCAGCGCCTTCGGGCTGCTGCACGGTTTCGGTTTTGCCAGCGCCGTGCTGGAAGATGCCCGGCAGGCGGCGGAACTGTGGCCGGTCCTGCTGGGCTTCAACCTCGGCGTGGAAACCGGCCAGCTGCTGTTCGTGCTTCCGGTCTGGTGGCTGCTGCATCGGTGGGTGCGACGCGACGCCGGCACCCGCGCGAACGTTACCGGTCTGATTCAGGCGGCGGTTCTGGCCGTTGGCGGCTTTGCCTTTGCGAGCCGGGTGCTGGCCAGCGTCTAGAAGCCCAGCGCGATCCGGCCGTTATAGCTGGTGTTTTCCCCGGTCTGGTCCATTTCCAGCGTGATCTTGAACAGGGCCAGGGAAATGCGCACACCGCCGTAGAACTTGTTGTCGCTGTTGTTCGCGTCCTCGTAGCCCAGCACATCCGGCTTGGCCGAACTGAACACGCGACCGATACCCACATAAGGCGTCAGCAGGGTCAGCCCCTTGGAGACCGACAGGTCGATGCTCTTGGTGTCGAAGTCCAGCTCGTCCACACCGCTGAGCTTGGTATAGGCCACGCGCAGGCCCACCGCCGGCGTGGCAACGCCCCCTTCCATGAAGGCGTAACGCACTTCGGCGCCCATCAGGCTGACATTGCTGTCCGGCACATCGGCGATAAAGGCTCCGACATCAATCCCGAAAGGCAGGCCCTTGCCGGCCGCGATGGCGATGACGCCGAGGTCATCAAAGCTTTGCCCGTTGGAAATGTTTCTCCAGGCGTCCTTGTTTTCCACCCCGGTATAACTGGCGATCACCCCGGCGTGAAAGCCGGTAATGCCCAGCGGTTCGGCCGGTGCCAGTGACTTGAACGAAAACGCGGCCTGCAGATCCTGCATGGCCCGCTCGAAATCTCGCTGGTTTCCAGTCGGAAACAGATCAATATCGCTGGCAACAGCAGGTACGGATGCCACGATCAAGACGGCAGCGAAAGAACGGCGCAGAAAATTCATAGCGTAGGGATTCATCAGTAGTGGAAGAAGGTTGTACCCATTCTAGGCGTAGCCGCCCGGGATGCGTGTCAAGAAACTGTTGCGAAAGCCTGCTCGAAGAACTCGGTCGCGAATGCGCGCACCTGCGGCAATTCCCCGTGGAAGAAGTGCCCGACGCCCTCGGCAGTCTGGATACGCTCCGGCGGCTGCGGTGCGGCCTGTGCCCGCCGCAGCGTGTCGCCGTAATCGACCACCTCGTCGGCATCGCCATGGATCATCCACCACGGCACACCCGGCTCCGGCACCCGGCCTTTGCCCACGTACATCAGGGGCGGCGCAACGGTCAGCACGCCCCGCGCCCCGGCCACACGCGCCCGGCTCAAGGCGACAAAGGCGCCAAAGGAAAAACCGGCGACGGCAAGCGGCAGGTCGGGCCAGCCGGCCCGGGCATGGGCAACGACCTTGAGCAGGTCATCCCCTTCGCCTTCGCCTTCGTCGTGGACCCCCTCGCTGCGCCCCACACCACGGAAGTTGAAGCGCAAGGCCGCAGCCCCGGCATCCAATGCCCCGCGGGCCAGCATGTAGACAACCTTGTTGTCGAGCGTGCCGCCGTACAACGGATGCGGGTGCGCGATGACCGCCAGGCCACGCACGTCGCCATCCCGGGGCAATTCGACGATCACTTCGATGGCAGCGCCGGCCGCACCGGCAATCAGCCCGCGGCCTGCCTCACCGGGATTCAGTGTCTCAGGCATTGCCGGCTCCGGGCTCGGCGTTGGTGGGCAGGGCGTCGGCCTTGGCATCGGACACCGCTTCCAGCTTGGCATTGGTGCGCTTGCTGGTCGTCGCCCGCAAATCATCGGCCGGCACATAGCTGACCACGACATCACCCGGACGCGGCCGCACCGGCACGGAGGGCGCATGCAGGCTCAGCTGCGAGCCGTTGCGTACCACCCCGATCAGCAGCGCCTTGCCGGAAATATCGGCCAGGTAGTTTTCCCAGCTGTAGGTTTCGGTAATCCGCGTCTTGGTAAAGGCCCAGCCCTGAACCTGATGCCGCCACAGCGCCTCGTAATGGGCGTCATCGGCAAAGGCCGCCATGCCGGTCAGCGGCCGGGCCACACGTCGCCGTGCCGCGCCCTGGTCACTGTAGTCATCCACGTGCAGTGGCAACTGGAAGGCCCGCTCGCGCCCCAGGTCCGGTGCGAAATGCCGGCACAGCAGAGCGTTGTAGGCATCGTTGCTGGTCGCTGCCAGTACGCAGCGGATGCCCGAGAGTTCCAGTGACTGCTGCACGCCCTCGGACAGGATTTCCCCGTAGAGCACCGAAATGCCATCCAGACGCGCCTCCCGCAACCGGTGCCAGGAGTTGTCGACCAGCAACACCGGCACGTCCATCTCCTTGGACAGCATGCGGCACAGGTCCGTGGTCCACGGCGACGCGCCGACCACCAGCACGGTATTTGCCGGTACCGTCAGATCCAGACGCCGGGCCAGTGGTCCGATGGTGAACCCGTGGGCGATGACGGTCGCCAGCACCAGCACGAAGACCAGTGGTGCCAGCAGCTCCGCATCACCGTAACCGGCCGCTGCCATTTCCGGGCCAAACACCCCGGCCACGGCAGCCGCAACGATGCCGCGGGGAGCAATCCAGCCCAGCAGCACCCGGTCCTGCCATTTCAGGTCGGTGCCAATGGTGGCCAGGAAAATGGCCAGTGGCCGCACGACGAGCATCACCGAGACAATCATCAGCAGGGTTTTCCAGTCCAGCCGGGCCAGCAGGGCCGTGTCGAGGTCAGCCGTGAGCATCACGAACACCGTCGACACCAGGATCAGCACGACGTATTCCTTGAACTTGCGCAGTTCATCCATGCTCGGCAGGTCGGAATTACCCATGACCAGGCCCATGACGGTCACCGCCGCCAGACCGGCCTCATGCTGAATCTGGTTGGCCAGCACGAAGACCACCAGCACGCTGGCCAGCATCACCGGCGCCTTCAGGAACTCGGGCACCGCCCCGGTGTGATACGCCCGCACCAGCAGCCAGGCCGCAGCGGCACCGGCCAGACCGGCCCCGAGCAGGGTCAGCACCAGTCCGGTCAGCACCCAGTCGCCGGCCGCGGTTTCGCTGAGCACGAAATACTGGAACAGCAGCACCGCCAGCAGGGCGCCGGTCGGGTCGTTGATGATGCCTTCCCACTTGAGGTAAGCCGCCGTGCGGCGGTTCAGCCGCGCCTGCCGCAGCATCGGGATGATGACAGTCGGTCCGGTCACCACGATGATGGCGGCGAAGACCCAGGACACCGGCCAGCTCAGGTTGCCGATGCCATGCGCCGCCAGCGCGCCAAGGAAGAAGCTGAAGATGGCGCCCAGCGACACCAGCCGCTTGATACCGGCGGCGGCAGTCTTCAATTCGTGCCAGTGCAGGGACAGCCCGCCTTCGAACAGGATCAGGGCCACGCACAGGGAGACCACCGGCCGGAAGATCTGGCCCAGCGTATCGCTGGGGGTCACCAGCCCGAGGGCCGGTCCAAAAATGAGCCCGGCCACGCAGAACAGCACAATCGCCGGCAGACGGAAACGCCACGCCAGCCATTGCGAACCGATGCCCAGCGCGAGGATCAGAACCAGCGCGTTGGCGATGTGGGTGAATTGGTCTTGCAAACCTTGGGTTCCCGGTAAAACGGGGGCTGGAAAGTCTAACCCAGCTAGACTCTCGCCCCCTGAATACTGCAATTTGACCACATGCTGACCGACATTGGCGCCAACCTGGGCCATGAAAGTTTTCGCCCTGACTTCTCCGAGGTCCTGACCCGCGCCTGCGAGGCCGGCGTCAGCCGCATCCTGCTCACCGGCAGCTGCCTGGAATCCACCGAACACGCCATTACCCAGCGCGGCGAACAACAGGGGGTGCAGCTCTACGCCACTGCCGGACTGCACCCGCACCACGCGGCAGACTGGAGTGACACCCACGCGCAACGCTATGCCGCGCTGGCCCGTCAGCAGCAGGTGGTTGCCATCGGCGAAGCCGGGCTGGACTACAACCGCAACTACGCCCCGCATGTGGCCCAGAAGCAGGCGTTTGCCGCCCAGATCGAGCTGGCGGTGGATACCGGCCTGCCAATGTTCCTGCACCAGCGGGATGCCCATACCGATTTCCTGAGCATTCTCGACCCGGCCCTGCCCCGGCTGTCCGGAGCGGTCGTGCACTGCTTTACCGGCAGCCGTGAAGAACTGGGTGACTACATCTCCCGGGGGCTGTATGTGGGCATCACCGGCTGGATTTGCGATGAGCGACGCGGCCAGCACCTGCTGGAAGCGGTGGGCGATATCCCCAGCGACCGGCTGCTGATCGAGACCGACGCCCCTTACCTGTTGCCACGCACACTGCGCCCCCGGCCCAAGTCGCGGCGCTGCGAACCGGCCCACCTGCCCGAAGTGGCCCGCGTGATTGCCGAAGCCCGCGGCGTCGACCCGGAAACCCTGGCGCGCCAGACCACGGCCAACGCCGACCGCCTGTTCGGCCTCAGCACTGCGGAACGGGCTACGCCACCGGCTGCAACCGGCTGATCAGCGCTTCGGCGCCGGCCTGGGTCAGATAGCGCGGCACCGGGTACAGGAAGCGGGCCTCGGCGCGGGCGGCCCGGGCCAGAACGGAGACATCGGCGCGGGCCAGACTGTCCACGCAATCGGGGATGCCAAAGCTCCGGTTCATCTGCCGGATGCGTTCAATCAGGGCCGTCGCCGCCTTCCGGTCATCGGCCTCGGTGCTGACCGCGCAGGCCCGCGCGAAAAGGGCCAGCCGCGACGCACAGGCGGGCAGGGAATATTCCAGTACGTGAGGCATCACGATCGCGTTCGCCAGCCCATGCGGCAGGTGGTAACGCGCGCCCAGGTTGTGCGCGATGGCGTGCACGTAGCCCAGGCTGGCCTTGGTAATCGCGCGCCCGGCATCGTGGGATGCACGTGCCAGCCGCTGCCGCCGCGCGCCGTCATCCCCGGCAGCAAAAGCGGCCTCCAGGTCGGCAAAGATCACCCGCCCGGCGGCAATGGCGCAGGCATCGGTTTCTGGCGTCGCATTGCGTGAGACAAAGGCCTCCACCGCATGGGTCAGGGCATCCATGCCGGTTGCGGCCGTGATCGCCGGCGGCAGCCCACGCATCAGTTCGCCATCCAGCGCCGCCGCGTCAGGCATCAACCGGGGGTCGGCCAGCAGCATCTTCTGCCCGCTATCCGGGTCGGAAATCACGGCACCGACCGTGACCTCGGAGCCGGTACCGGCAGTCGTGGGAATCACATAGAAGGGCAGCATCCCGCGGCGGGCCTTGAACAGGCCGAACATCTGCCGCACCGGTTTGCGGTTGCGGGCCATGGCGGCCATGACCTTGGCCGCATCGATGGACGACCCCCCACCAAGCGCGAGCACGGCCTGCGCATCCATCGACTGCAGCACGGCATGCCCGGCCTCGACCTGGGCAATGGTCGGGTCCGGCTCCACCCCATCGTAGACCCGGCAGACCACCCCGCAGGCCTCCAGCTCGGCGACCAGGGGCTGGTGCATGCCCAGCGCGGTCAGGCCCGCATCGGTGACCAGCAACACCCGCTGATGACCGTCACGGGCAATCCGACGACACAACTCCAGGGACGAACCCGCCCCCTCGAACAACACCGGCCAGCGCAGACGAACCAGACGAGTCACCAGTTTCATCAGCCGCATGTAGGTGCGCAGCAGCAGCACTTCGATGGCGTGCACACAGGTCTCCTTTGTTGTCGAGGGGTAACGGGTTCAGGCCATTACGCAGGCTCCGGCAGGGCCGATTCCAGCGCATCTGCGTCCTGCAGATCCTGTCCAAGATACAGATAGACCGCCGGCAGCACGAACAGCGTAAACGCCGTGCCGATGGTCATGCCGGTAGCAATGACCAGCCCGATCGCAAAGCGGGAACCGGCACCGGGGCCGCTGGCCAGCAGCAAGGGCACCATGGCAATCACCAGCGCTGCGGTGGTCATCAGCACCGGCCGCAGGCGGATAGCCGCTGCCTTTTCGATGGCCTCGCGCTTGGCATGGCCTTCGCGCTGCAACTGGTTGGCAAATTCCACGATCAGGATGCCGTGCTTGCTGATCACCCCGATCAGCGTGACCAGCCCCACCTGGGTGTAGATGTTCACCGTGGTCATGCCCAGCGAGACAAAGATCAGTGCCCCGCAGATCGACATCGGCACCGTCACCAGAATGATCAGCGGGTCACGGAAGCTCTCGAACTGGGCCGCCAGCACCAGGTAGATCACGATGATGGCGAAGAAGAAGGTGCCGATCAGCGCCGAGCCCTCGTTCTTGAACTGGCGCGACTGCCCGGCGTAATCCCGGGAGAAGCCCGGCGGCAGCAGCTGGTCCGCTGCATCTTCGAGCACCGCCAGCGCCTCGGCCAGCGTGACACCAGGACGCGGCACCCCGGAGATGGTCGCCGAGTCCAGCTGCTGGAAGCGGTTCAGCGACTGCGGCTGTACCGTTTCTCGCAGCGACACCACCGTCGACAGCGGCACCAGTTCACCACCGGCCGTGCGGATCCGGTAATCCAGCAACTGCTCCGGGTTCAGACGCGCCGAGCGTTCCACCTGCGGAATCACCTTGTAGCTGCGCCCGGCCTCGCTGTAGCGGTTGACATAACCACCAGACAGCATGGCGGCCAGCTCGGCGGCGATGTCCTGCATCGACAGGCCCAGCATGGCGGCCTTTTCCCGGTCGATCATCACCCGCGACTGCGGGCGGTCGATCTTCAGGTCGGTCTGGGCAAAGATGAACTTACCGCTGGCAAAGGCGGCACCAACCAGCTGGTCAGCCACCTCCTTGAGCAGCTCGGTGGAACCAACCGACCCGATCACGAACTCGACCGGGAAACCCTGGCCGCCACTGGGCAGGGCCGGCGGCATGAACGCAGCCGTCCGCAGCGCCGAAACACCGGCGATCTTCTGGTTGATCTCGTTGAACACGGCCTGACTGTCACGCTCGCGCTCGCTCCAGGGCTCCAGCACCATGCCGGAAATCGCGCTGTTACCGGAAGCCGCCCCCCCGCCAGCACCCACACCATTGAGCAGGAAGTAGTTGCCCACCTCGGGGATTTCCTGGGCGATGCGCCACAGTTCGTCGGTGTATTGCTCGGTGAAGTCCAGGTTCGCATTCGGCGAGCCTTCGGAGAGCATGAAGATCACGCCCTGGTCCTCGGCCGGAGCCAGCTCCTGCGGTGCGGTGACATACAGGAAGTAGCACGACACCAGCACCAGCAGCCCGAAGACCACCGCCACGGCCGGGGTATCCAGCGACCCGTGCAGACGGTTCTGGTAACTGCGTTCCAGCTTGCCGAACTGACGCTCGAGGAAGGCCTCGAAACCGGTGGCGCTGGATTCCGAGTGGGGCTTCAGCAGCTTGGCGCACATCATCGGCGACAGCGTCAGGGCAACCACGCCGGAGATCAGCACCGCGCCTGCCAGCGAGAAGGCAAACTCGACGAACAGGGCTCCGGTCACGCCACCCAGGAAGCCGATCGGTGCATAGACCGCCACCAGCGTGATGGTCATCGCAACGACCGGCCCGGCCAGCTCGCGCGCGCCTTTGTAGGCGGCAGCCAGCGGCTGCATGCCCTCTTCCACGTGCCGGTGCACGTTTTCCAGCACGATGATCGCGTCATCCACGACCATGCCGATGGCCAGAACCATGGCCAGCAGGGTCAGCAGGTTGATCGAGAACCCGGCCAGCAGCATCAGGAAGCAGGCACCGACCAGCGACAGCGGCACCGCAATCGCCGGAATGATCACCGCCCGCAGCGAGCCCAGGAACAGGTAAATCACCACGATCACGATCACCAGCGCCTCGATCAGCGTCCGGGTGACTTCATCAATGGCGTTTTCGATATAGCGGGTGGAGTCGTAGGGAATCTTCGCCTCCAGACCCTGCGGGAAATCGGCCGTGATCGTGGGCCAGACTTCGCGTACCCGCCCAATCACATCCAGCAGGTTGGCATCCGGGGCCACTTCTATGCCCATGAAGGTCGCGTTCTGGCCGTTGAAGGAGACCGACGTGGCGTAGTTCTCCGCACCCAGTTGCACATCGGCCACATCGCCCAGACGCACCATCGAACCGGCATCCTGACGCAGGATCAGTTGTGCGAACTGCTCCGGTGAAGTCAGGTCGGTGTCCGCGGTGAGGTTCACACTGAGCAGACTGCCCTTGGTGGCACCCACGGCAGCCAGCACATTGTTGGCCCGCAGCGCCGCCTGCACTTCGCTGGCCGTCATGTCGTGCGCGGCCATGCGCACAGGGTCCAGCCAGATGCGCATGGCAAAGGTGCGGTCACCCAGCACCTGGGCCCGCTGCACCCCGCTGATCGTGGCCAGTTTCGGCTGCACCACGCGGGTCAGGTAATCGGTGATCTGGTTGTTGTCCAGCACCTCGCTGAAAAACGACAGGTACATGGCCGCCGTGGTCTGGCCCACAGCCAGGACTATGGTCGGCTCCTCGGAGCCGGCCGGCAGGTCACTGCGTACCGCATCCACCTTGGACGACACCTGGGTCAGCACTTCGTTGGGGTCGGCATCCAGACGCAGGAAAGCGTTGATGGAACTGACACCCTGCAGGCTCACCGACGAGAGGTAGTCGATCCCGTCCGCACTGGCGATTTCCTTTTCCAGCGGGGTGGTGATGAAGCCCCGGACCAGATCGGCATCGGCACCGACATAGACCGTGGAAATGGTAATGACCGCATTCTGCAGTTCCGGGTACTGACGCACATTCAGGTCACTGATTGCACGCAGGCCCAGCAGCAGGATGAACAGGCTGACCACACTGGCCAGCACCGGTCGCTTGATGAAAATATCGGTAAAGGACATGCATTCGCTCCGCGGCTGCGCGCTCAGGAATTCTTCGGCGCAGGCGCAAGTGCCGCGGCCGGGATGTTGTCGTTGTCGATCACCAGCTTCGAGCCGTTGCGAACCTTGAGCTGCCCGCTGGTGACGATTTCCTCACCCGCCTGCAGACCGGCCGTGACCGCGACGTAGTCGCCCCGGGTTTCGGCGGTGGTCACGAAACGCTGCTGCGCGGTGGGCAGTTCGCCTTCGGCAGCCGGCTCGGCAATCACGTAAACCGTGTTGCCATAGGGCTGGAAGCTCACGGCGGTCTGCGGGATCACCACCTGACGGCGTTTTTCCGGCAGGACAATGGCCACGTCGGCAAAGCTGCCGGCCCGCAGCGAGGTCGGGGCCGTGTCCAGCGTGGCCCGCAAGCCGATGTTGCGGGTCCCGCTATCCACCACCGATTCCATGGCCGTCAGGCGTGCCGACAGGGGCTCGCTACCGAAGGCATCCACGACAATCTGTACCGGCAGCCCTTCCTTGAGCTCGGCCAGTTGCTGTGCCGGCAGGGTGAAATCCACATGCAGGGGTTCCAGGCTGGCCAGGCGCACGATGGCGTCACCCGGCTGTACCACCTGGCCGAGGTTGATCTGGCGAATACCCAGACGACCACTGAAGGGCGCCACGATGGTCTTTTTCTTCAAGGTGGCGCGGCGTGCTGCAACCTGGGCGGCGAGGGCATCGCGCTGCGACTGGGCGCTGTCGCGCTCCGCACCGGAAACCCGCTTCTGGGCAAACAGGGCGGCGACCCGCTCATAGTCCTTGCGCGCCAGTTCGTACTGGGTTTCCAGGTTCTGCAGCTCGGCACTATCCAGGCTGGGGTCGAGTTCGACCAGCACGGCGCCGGCCTGCACCACATCACCCGAGCGGAAACCGATTCGGGTCACCCGCCCGCTCACTTCGGCGCTGACGGCAATGGACTGGTCGGCAACCACCGTGCCGACACCATGCAGCCGGGTCGACCATTCGGCCATCTCGGCCCGTGCGGCGCTGACTGTGGCCGGGGGCACCGGGGCGTTGTCGAAATAGGCTTGCATCTGGGTATTGACGAAAGCCTTGAAACCGAAAATGCCGCCAAAAATCACGGCAACGGCAATCAGCATGAGGGTCATGCGCTTGGTCATGGGGAGGTCCTAGGGGTCAGTTCGGGGATTCAGGAATTGGTGGCGACGACGCCGGAAAACAGCGCATCGAAGCGCCGGGGGTCGTCCTCGTTGAGGTCGCCAATGGCGGCCTCACGCCGGGCGACCGCACGCAGCAGTGCATAGCGGGCCAGCACATGGTCACGCTCGGCCCGCAGCAAGGCCGAGCGGGCCTCCAGCAGGTCCAGCTGTGTGCGCCGGCCGATTTCCACGCCATCACGGGTTGCATCCAGGGCGAGACGGGCTGCATCCGCGGCGGTACGCAAGGCTTCCAGCCGGTGATATTGGGTCTGCACCGCGCGCCAGGAATTGCGGGCTTCCTGGCTGGCGATGCGCCGGGCCAGTTCAAGCTGCGCGGCGTAGCTGTCGGCATCGGCACGCGAGGCCTGCAAGGCCTTGTAGTTCGCCCCACCGGCATACAGTGGAATCGACAGCTCAATCCCGATCCGGCTGGACTCGCGCTCCTGTCCGATGCTCGAATCGGAGGTGTCGTCGTCGCGGAGTTCCCCCACCAGGTCCAGCCGGGGAGCGGCTTCGGCCAGCGCCGACTGCACCTCACTGCGGGCGATGGCCAGGTTCAGCTTGGCAACCTGAACTTCCAGCGCAGACTCGGCCGCACGGGCAACGAAGGACTCCCGGTCCGGCTCGTCTACCGGCAGCGTCGGCAGCTCGGCTGGCAGGGGCAGCAAGGTCGGCAATGGTGCGCCGATCAGTTCCAGCAGGGCATCTTCGGCCTGACGCAACCCGTCCTCGGCCAGCAGCAGATTGGCCTCGGCCAGCGCGGCGCGAGCCTGGGTTTCCCGCAAGGCGGTGATCGTTGTCAGGCCCACCTCGGCGCGGTCACGGATCGTGTCCAGTTCGCTGTGCAGGGCTTCGGCCTCCGCGGTGGCGTAGTTCAGCTCCGCCTCGGCTTCCAGCACACCGCTGTAACGATCGACAACCCGGATGAGAAAGTCCTGTATCCGCACCATCTCCTGTTGGCGGGCCAGCTCGGCACGCAGGGTCGTCCGTGACCAGCGGCTCCGCAGGTCCCAGCGAAACAGCGGCTGGCGCAGTTGCAGCGCGAGACTGTTATCCCGGTAGGACTCATCGTAGCTGCCGAAAAACTCGCTGCTGATCGACTGGCTGTTTTCCCCCAGACCGGCGGTCGCGGTGAGCTGGGGCAGCAGGCTGGCACGGTCCAGCGCGGAACGGGCGGCGTCCGCGCGGTACATGGCCTGGGACGCCGGCACGCGGGCGTCAAAGCGCTGCGCGCGCTCCATCACTTCGACAAGCGAGGCCGCAGAAGCCAGTCCCGGCAACGCCGCCAGCACTCCGCACGCACTCAACAGAGCTAACACTTTATTCATCATTTTCCCGGGAAAAAACTTCCGTCTGCAGACGGGTACAAAGGAGTTCGGTCAGCGCCTTGTCATCCGGCGCCATCAGGGGCTGCCACTGCAGGCCGTTGAGCCACACCGTGAGGTGACGCACCATCAGCTGATAGGGCTTTTCGATCTGGAAATGCTCCAGCAGGCCGGAGGCATGGGTCAGCAGGTTGGTGCCGATCAGCATCGTCCACAGCCCGAATGGTGTTTCTTCGACGGTGAAGTACTTCTCCTGCAGATCGCCGCAGGCCCGTGCATCGCGCACCACGTCGTGGATCAGCGCACCAATGGGCTCGCGGGAGCGGGCAAACTCGACCCGCCGCGCTTCCGAGGCACGATTCCAGACCACCTCGCTGATCGCGTACTGGTCAATCTGCGCGTAATGCGGATGCTGGTCCATGAACAGCCAGTCCGCCATCGCGGTGGCGAGCATGCGCATCCGGCTGCACTCGTCCCAGGCCACGGCCTTGCGCATCTGCTCAAGCCGGTAGGCGCTCGAGCGCACCGATAGCGCCAGCAGCAAGTCCTCCTTGGAGCTGAAATGGCTGTACAGCGTGCCCATCGCTACTTCACCGGCAGCGGCCAGATGGCTCATCTGCAAGGAAACCAGGCCGTGCTCGCACACCAGCGCGTAGGCGCGATCCAGCAGATCGGCCTCGCGGGCGGCGCGTTCGCGCTCTTTCCGAGTGAGTGTGTTCATGAAGCAGGTATCGGTGCGGTATTGCATGCCCGGGCCATCGCACAAAAGCGTGCGCACATTCCGTGACATGAATATGAATCAGTTTCTGAATCATATTCACTTTTTCGCCAAATACAACCCCCACCGCAGTTTCTCAGCGACCGGGCGTGCTCTCGCGGCACAATGTCGCCCCCGCACACACCCCATCTTGCGCACATGAAACTCGCCACCTGGAACGTCAATTCGCTCAAAGCCCGCCTGGAACACGTGCAGGAATGGCTCGCCCTGGAGCAGCCGGACATCGTCGGACTGCAGGAAACCAAGACGGTGGACGAGAACTTTCCCCATGAGGCCATCGCGGAAACCGGTTACAAGGTCGTGCGCTACGGCCAGAAGAGCTACAACGGTGTCGCCCTGCTCAGCCGCGAAGCGGAGCCGGAAGACGTCTGGACCGGCCTGTCGGATGGCCAGGCGCGGGTGATCGCCGCCACGGTGAACGGTGTTCGGGTGGTGAACTGCTATGTCGTCAATGGCCAGGCCGTCGGCAGCGAAAAATACGACTTCAAGCTGCGCTGGCTGGAAGAGCTGCATGCGCGCCTGCAGGACGAGCTGCAGCAGTACCCCGACCTGGCCGT
The DNA here is from genome assembly GCA_041593295.1 of Oceanococcaceae bacterium. Classification (GTDB taxonomy): domain Bacteria; phylum Pseudomonadota; class Gammaproteobacteria; order Nevskiales; family Oceanococcaceae; genus MS8. Next base: position 12,741 of record JBFHON010000047.1, read on the forward strand.
CATGGGTGACTTCAACATTGCCCCCTTCGCCGAAGACACCCACGATGCTGACAAATGGGAAGGCGGCATCCTCTGCTCGGATGCCGAGCGCGAAGCCCTGGACCGCATACTCGCCCTGGGTCTGGAAGACACCTTCGACCCGGACACCCATGGCCATGACCGCTTTACCTGGTGGGATTACCGGGCGGCCGGCTTCCGCCGCAGCCTGGGCCTGCGCATCGACCACGTGTTGCTGACGCCGTCATTGAAAGAGCGTCTGCGGGACTGGAAGGTCGACAAGGTTCCCCGCAAATGGGAACGCCCGTCGGATCATGCCCCGGTCATCATCGATATTGCCGACGATTGATACCGGCACAACC
>JBFHON010000048.1:0-13092 GCA_041593295.1 Oceanococcaceae bacterium
GGCGCCAGCATGCGGTGATGGCCGACATGCTGGCGCCGCTGAGCGATGACTACCTGCACCACATGGCGGCGTACTACGCCGCGCAAACCCCGCGGGTGGATACCCGGCCTGCCGCCCCGGACCCGCAGCGGGTGGAGCAGGCTCAGAGGCTGGTGCGGGAGGGTGACCCGGGCAACGGGATCCCGGCCTGTGCCGACTGCCACGGTGCCCGGCTGCATGGGCGTCTGCCGGCCATCCCGGGGCTGACCGGGCTGAGCGCGGATTACATCGCCGCGCAAATGGGGGCATGGCGCGAAGGCGTGCGGACAACGGGCACGGTCGATTGCATGGCCGAGATCGCGCAGCGCCTGAGCGTGGACCAGGTGCGCAGCGTGGCCCAGTGGCTGGCCGCGCAGCCGGCATCACCGCAGGATCGTCCGGCAGCGCCGAGCGAAGCCAAACTGCCGCTGACCTGCTTTGATGGGCCGGTCGACGTGGCGCAAGAGCGCACGCTGCAGCCCGCAGTGAAGGATGCGCAGCAGGCTCGCGGTGCGTACCTGCTCCGTGCCGGCAACTGTGCCGGCTGCCATACCCGTCGCGGTGGCGAAGCCCTGGCTGGCGGGCGTGCGATCACGACACCGTTTGGCGCGGTCTACAGCAGCAACCTGACCCCCGACGCGGATACCGGGATCGGGAACTGGAGCGCCGACGATTTCTGGAATGCCTTGCACCGCGGCATTGGCCGGGATGGGCGTCTGCTGTACCCGGCCTTTCCGTACACCCATTACACCCGGGTCACCCGCGCGGACAGTGACGCCATGCTGGCGGCGCTGAAGGCCGGCCCGCCGGTATCGCAACCGGCCACGCCCCATGCATTGCGCTTTCCCTTCAATACACAGTTCGCCTTGCGCATCTGGCGCTGGCTGTATTTCGATGCTGGTGTCTTCACGCCGGACCCGCAACAGGATGCCGCCTGGAACCGGGGGCGCTATCTGGTCGAGGGGCTGGGGCACTGCAGTGCCTGTCATGGTGAACGTGACGCCCTGGGGGGCATCGTGCCGACACGGGCATTCGCCGGCAGCCTGCTTCCCGATGCCCGCTGGTACGCACCGCCGCTGCGCCCCACCCGGGATGCCGCCGACCGGGCCGACCTGCTTGCACTGCTCAAACACGGGATCTCCCCGCAGCGTGGTGGCGCCGGGCCGATGGCCGCGGTGGTCCAGGACAGCCTGCAGCACCTGACCCACGAGGACCTGTCCGCGATGATCCGGTACATCGACAGCCTGCCCTCGGTGCGCCCGGCACCGGTCGACACCCTGGTCGTCAGCCCGCAGCTGCGGGTGCAGCAGATGGAAGAGGGCGCGGATATCTACACGGCGCACTGTGCGGATTGTCACGGGGCCGAGGGTGCGGGCGAAGCCCGCGTATACCCGCCGCTGGCCGGCAACGACAGTGTGACCGCGGTGACACCGATGAATGCGATCCGCTGGCTGCAGTTCGGTGGCTTTGCGCCGAGTACGGCCGGCAACCCGTACCCCTTCGGCATGCCGCCTTTTGCCCATCAGCTCGCGCCGGCGGAGCAGGCGGCCGTGTTGACCTATATCCGCAATGCCTGGGGCAACCAGGCCAGCGCGGTCTCTCCGGTCGAGGTTGCGCGCTAGCGCTGCGGTTCCCGGCTATACCGAGCCGGCAGGGTCCTGTTGCCGCAGGTAAGCCTGCATGGCTGCGCAGACGGCTGCGCTCTGCGTGCTGATAGCAGGAATCAGTTGCGCTGCGGGCTCCCATTCTTCCGCGGCAGCATGGTTTTCCAGCGCGGCGCACTGTGCGGACAGTTCCCGGGCGCCCATGGTCAGGGCCGTGGCTTTCAGGGTGTGGGCTTCGCGGCGCAGCAGTGCGATGTCACCGGACTCCACGGCGCTTTTCATGTCGGAAAGGTGTCCGGGGGCGGTTTCCAGGAAGCTCTGCAAGAGCATGCTGATCATCGCCGGGTCGTCGCCGAGGTTGCTCTTGAGGTAACTCAGGTCCAGCTGCGAGGCCGGCGTTTCGGAGGTCGGGGGCGGGTCGGCAGGTGCCGGGCTGTTCGGGGGTGCCGTGGCAGCGGATGCTGCCGCCGCGTCAGCAGCTGCGGATGCGGCCAGAGGGGCGAGTGCCGCACGCAGGGACTCGAGGTCGAGCGGTTTGGCCAGGTGGCCATCCACGCCACAGGCCCGGTACTCGGCAATATCGTCCTTCATGACATTGGCGGTCAGTGCCCACACGGGGAGGTGGGCATCGCTGCCGGCCTCGGCGGCGCGCAACCGCTTGATCAGGCCGATGCCATCGAGCAGGGGCATCTGCATGTCGGTCAGCAGGACATCGAAGCTGTGCTTTTGCAGCTGTTGCCAGGCGGCCTCGCCGTCGACGGCAAAGGTGGCGGTGTAGCCCAGCTTTTCCAGCTGCATGGCGATGACCTTGCGGTTCAGCGGATTGTCCTCGGCGACCAGAATGCGCAGCGGGCTGGGTGCGGCCGGGGCTGCTGCCGCGGGTGAGGGGGTGTCTGCCGCAGCCGGTTCGGTGGCTGCGGGCCGGGTCTGGCGGTCTTTGATGGGCAGGTCGATCCAGAAGGACGAACCCACACCGGGTGTGCTGTTGACGCCGATCTCGCCGCCCATCATCTCGACCAGTTCCCGGGTGATGACCAGGCCGATGCCGGTGCCTTCGATGTCGCCGTTTTCTTCACCCAGGCGTTCAAAGGGCATGAACAGGCGCGAAATCTGCTCGGCTGTAAGCCCGCGACCGGTGTCCTGAATGCTCAGGCGGGCCTTGCCGTCCGGGCGTTCCTCGCCGACCAGGCGCACCGTGCCCCTGGCGTGGTTGTACTTGGTGGCATTGGACAGCAGGTTGACGACCACCTGCTTCAGGCGGGTGTAGTCGCCGTGCACGATCAGCTCCGGCAGCGGGCCCAGATCCAGGTCCATGCGAATCTGCTTTTGCGCGGCGGTAACCCGGGTCAGTGCGAGGCTGTCTTCGGCCACGCTGGCCAGTGTCAGGGGTTCGATCTCCAGCTTGATGTTGCCGGACTCGATGGCGCTGTGATCAAGCAGGTTGTTGATCAGCGACAGCAGGTGCGCACCGGCCTCCATGATGGTGTTGGCATGTTCCCGCTGCGGTTCCTCCGTGGCCGGGTCCTGGCTGCACAGTTCGGCCAGCCCGAGGATGCCATTCAGCGGGGTGCGCAGTTCGTGGCTCATGCTGGCCAGGAATTCGGATTTGGCGCGGTTGGCTCGTTCGGCTTCCTTGCGCAGTGCGACCAGCCGCTCGCGGTCCCGCGCCACCTCATCGCGGGTGGCGGAAAAGGCATCGATCAGGGTGCCGATTTCATTGTTCGGGCGCCGCGGGATGGGGTGCTTGAAATCGCCGGCTGCCAGGGCCTGGAAGGCCTGCATGAGACCGTGCAGGGGGCGGATGGCAGCCCGTTGCAGGAATCCGATCAGCAGCCAGAGCAGGCCGGCAACCAGCCCCAGCTGAAAGGCGGCCAGCCGAAATTCCAGCGTCCGGGCCTTGGCGACCTCTTTGTTGAAGTTCGCGATCAGTGTCAGCGTGCCGAGGTCCTGTTGCAGGAAGCGGATCGGGGTCTGGATCTGGCGATCACCGTTGGTCAGCGTGGGGTCCCAGGCATCCAGCGGGTAGAGCTGGGTGCCATCGGGGGTCGTCACCCGAATCCGCTTCCAGTTGGGTCGCTCGTTGAGCTGGGCGTTGATGCTTTCGTACAGCTTGGCGTACTGGGCCGTGAGCAGCGGGCTGGTGACGGATGCGGAGAGCTGGTTCAGGGACAGCCGTGCGGAATCGGCAAAGCTGCGGTTGATCCAGCGTTCCTGCTGCGGCAGGGCCACGAGAAACAGCAGGGCCGTGAGCGCAAGCGCAAACAGCAGCGCCGCGATGATGCTTTGTCGGCGTAGTCCGTGAAGGGCGCTACGGACTGACATAAAACGCGTCCAGGCCCCAGTCCCGCAGCATGCTGTAGTCATTCATGCTGGTGGTGGCGACCTGGTGAATGGGAACCTGCGCGAGCAGGGCCTGTGTCTGATCGCTTTCACCCATGGCCTGAAACTCTTCCACGACGGCTGCGGTCACGGTTTCCGGTACCCGCGGGTGGACCACGATGGGGTGGGGGTTGGCCGCCCGGGTCTGGTGCAGGATGCGCAGCCGGCCCTGCAGCATTTCCGGCTGCTCGCGCAGCGTGCGCATCACGCCACCGCCGGCGGCAGTCGCATTGAGCGCGACGTTCAGGTAGACGGAGGAATGCGTCTGCACGTAACGCGGAATCACATCCACGTTGTACAGCGTCTTCAGCTCCGCACGCATCAGCAGCGAGGCGCCCAGCGCATTGGGGGCGGGGAACGCAATCTCCCGACCCTGCAGTTGTTCGAGGTGCTCGATGCCGCTGTCAGTGCGGACGACCAGAATGCCGCGCAGCTGCCGCCTGGCATCGCGGAGGACCGGGCGGTATTGCTGCGCATCGTGGGCGACCACCGCGTGCCAGGGGTTCATGTAGGCCAGGTCATATTCGCCGCGCTTGAAGGCCCGCTCGAAGGCCGGAATCGACTCGGCGGGCTGCAGTTGAATATCGTGGCCCGTGGCATCGCTCAGATGGGTGAGGATGGGTTGCCAGATGCGCTCGATGCGCTGGGCTTCAAACTGCGGAACGACACCGAAGCGCAGCGTTTCGGCGGCAGCCAGCAGGGGTGTCAGAACGAGCAGCAGGAGCAGGGTCGGGCGCGCCATCTCAGAGCACCCACTCGGCACGAAGCTGGAAGGCGTTCGGCTCCGTCGGCCCCTCCAGGACCCGGACATGTTCGGCGGTGAAGCGAACCTGCCGCGTCGCGTACAGGTTCAGCGCCACCGTCAGGTTCGTCATTTCGCCGCCCTGAACATCACGGTCGTTCAGGTCAAGGGTGCTGTAGCGGGCGGCCACCTCCCAGGCGCCATGCCCACCATGACCCCAGGAGTTCCGGGGCTGCACCGGACCAAAGCGCCCGGCCTTGTAGCGCCGGCTGTCGCGGGTCAGGAACAGCGAGGCCTGGGCGTAGCCGCCGGAGAACGCGAGGTCATGGGGGCTGCGCTTGAGGTCAACGGCCATGTATTCGGTCTGCAGGTTGAAGCGGCCGTGGTTGTAGGCCGCTTCCAGCCCCTGCTGGGTGTAATTCTGCACCCCGCTGATGGCTTGGGTATCCACCACCGCGACGCTGGTGACCCGGCTTTCCGGTGTGCTTCGGTAACGCCAGTTCTGCTGATCGCCGGGGCTGCCGTACATCACCGCGGCACCCAGGTGCAGGAAACGGTTCCCGGAGCGAAACGGTCGTCCGCTGAAACGGGCGGCCAGCAGCGATTCGCTGTCGGCCGCGGTGCTGGCCTTGAAGGCGCGGTCGCCAAAGACACCGGCCTCCAGCATCCAGTTGCGGCCGGGCACCTGCACCGCCAGGCCGAGCCGCCAGCCGGGCGCAAAGGCTACCGGCAGTGCGCGTTCCATGAAGGTGATCGCGTGCGGGTTGGCCTGGAACTCCAGGGAATAGGGAACGCGGTAGTTGCCGGCGAAGAAGGTGATGCCGTCGCTGCGGCGGTAGCCGATGTAGGCATCCAGCACACCCCTGAGGTTGTCTGCTGCCACATCGTAGTCATATTTGTAGACCCAGTTGCCGGCCAACTTGCCCTTCAGGGAAATGCGCATGCGACGCAGAATCGCGCCATCGCCCATGTCCACGCCATCATCTTCGTACCAGGCGCTGTGGACTTCGACCCGGCCGCCGATGTGCAGGGAGTAGAGCCCATCGGCGGAGAGCAGGCGCAAACCGCCCTGCTCGCTGAATTCAACGCGTCCGCTGGCGGTGGGTGGCTCGGCGGCCAGTTGCTGGTATTGCTCCTCGCTGAGCACGCCGTTGTCGCGCAGCGTTTCCAGCAGCGTGGCGGGCACCTCCCCCCAGGCGGCGGGCGAGATCAGGATCAGGAAGATAAACAGGCGGGACATGCGGTGTACCGGTCAGGGCAAGCGGTGCGCCTCGGGGTTCCGAAGCACGTCCGCCTTGCCTGCAGTCTGCATTCCACCCTGAATGGCCGTCAAACCGGTCGTGGCCGGGCTGTGGTGTCTGCGCGCGATGCGAGCTCAAGCCATTGATTGAATTGTGTTTTTTATTGGTTTTGGCGCTGCGTGGGCCGCAGGCGCAGGGATCATCCTGGTGCTTCGGGGGCGAGGGTCCTTGCTGTTTTGCGACCTGATTTGCATTTCGCCTTGCAAAACGCAAATCAGGTCGGTGATGCCCCGCCCGCTGTCGTCAGCCCATCAGTTCGCGGGGTAGTAGGTGGGCGCGCCCGGTCCGACCGGCCAGCCCAGCACGAAAACGAACAGGAAAAACCAGATGGTCCAGCCGATCGCAAACACCAGGCTGTACGGCAGCATGGTCGCGATCAGTGTGCCGATGCCCAGGCTGCGGACATACTTGGTCGCGAAGGCGAGGATCAGGCCGAAGTAGCTCATCATCGGGGTGATGATGTTGGTGGTCGAATCGCCGATCCGGTAGGCCGCCTGAATCACCTCGGGGCTATAGCCCACCAGCATCAGCATGGGCACGAAAATGGGTGCGGTGACGGCCCACTGCGCCGAGGCCGAACCCAGGCTCAGGTTGACCAGCATGCACATGGGGATGAACAGCAGGAACACGGCCGGGCCGGTCAGGCCCACATCCTGCAGCGCCTGTGCACCCAGCACCGCGATGATCTGGCCCAGTTGCGTCCAGTTGAAAAAGGCGACGAACTGGGCGGCGAAGAACACCAGCACGATGTACAGCCCCAGGCTGCTCATGGCCTTCGACATGGCATCGATGACGTCGACATCATTGCGCATGCTGCCGACCGCCCGGCCATAAACGAAACCGGGGATCACGAAGACCACGAATACCAGGGCGACGATGCTTTTCAGGAACGGCGTGATCGCGCCAATGGTGGAGTCCGCCTCCGGGTTACGCAGTGCGCCGGACTCCGGCACCACCAGTGCGGCAATGCCGAGCAGCAACAGCAGCGTGGTCAGCCCGGCCCGGCGCAGGCCGCGGCGTTCGTCCGGGGTGAGCGGGTCGAGGCGGCCGGCCTCATCGAGTTCTTCAGACGCCCCGGCCGGGTCGTAGGTACCCAGCCGCGGCTCGACGATGCTGTTGGTGACCCAGGTGCCCATGGCGGTGATCAGGAAGGTGCTGCTGACCATGAAGTACCAGTTCACCGCCGGGTGCACGAAGTAGTCCGGGTCGATCATGTGCGCCGCAGCCTGGGTGATGCCGGCCAGCAGCGGATCAATGGTGCCCAGCAGCAGGTTGGCCGAGTAACCCCCGGATACCCCGGCGAACGCCGCAGCCAGCCCGGCTAGCGGGTGCCGGCCCAGGGCATGGAAGATGGCTGCCGCCAGTGGAATCATGACCACATAGCCCATTTCCGACGCGGTATTCGACAGGACCCCGGCAAACACGACGACGGCGGTGACCAGCCGGGCCGGCGCGCGTAGCACCATGGCCCGGATCACGGCGGAGAGCAGCCCGGAATGTTCGGCCACTCCCACACCCAGCATGGCCACCAGCACGGTGCCCAGCGGGGTGAAGCCGGCGAAGTTGCTGACCAGATGCTGCAGGATGCGCTGCAGCCCTTCGGCATTGAACAGGCTGACCACCTCGATGGTGCCGCCGGCCGGGCGCGGGTCGGCCACGGACAGGCCAAAGGCCGCCAGGACGCCGGAGAGGATGACGACCAGCAGGCTCAGCAGGGCGAACAGGGTGACCGGGTGCGGCAACAGGTTGCCGAGCCACTCCACCGAGTCCAGGAAGCGATCCATGGGGCCGCGGTGGGCGGTTTTGGTTGTGTCGGGGTGCATCGGTTGGGCCCCGTCAGACGGGAGCATTCAAGGTTCAGCGGCGTATCATCGCATGGGCTGCGGGTGCGGTGACGGCCCCCGCTCCGCTTGCGGCTGGTCTGTTGGTCACCGCACGGGGCATTCATACTGTCGCGATGCCGTTCCCGAAATGGAGTCCGCGACTCCCCCGCTCAATGAGCCGACTGGTGCTCGCCGGTTATCTGCTGGCGGCGGCGCCCATGGTGCTGGCCGTGCTGCTGGCCGCTGCGGCCATCGAGCGCCTGACGGTGCACACCGAATCGCTGCTGGAACAGGGGGTTGTTGCGACGCGGCTGAGCAGCCGCTTGCAGGACGAGCTGGTCGACCTGGAGCGCAACGCCCGCCAGTACCGGGTGATCGGCAGCCCCGAACTGGGAAACGTGGTCACCCAGCGCCTGGCGCGTGTCGAGCAGACCTTGCAGGAGCTGCAGCAGGTCCGGGCCGACGCGGAGCTGCAGCAGGCGATTGCGCAGCTGCAGGCCGCAGTGGCCGCGCAGGCGCAGGCCTGGAAGGGCACCCCGGAGAAGCCCCGTGCGGCGGACGTGCTGGCCACCGCAGTCAATGGTCTGGTCCGCGACGCCCGCGCACTGACGGCGCTGGGTGACGCCGCCATCGACCGCGAGAACGCCTCCTTGCAGGCGGCCGGTGAGCGTTCGCGCTGGATCATTGGCATCGCGCTCGGGGCGCTGTTGCCGCTGACGGTCATTCTGGCCTCGGCACTATCGCGGATTGTGCTCAAACCGCTCCGCGAGGCCGAGCAGGGTATCGACGACCTCGGTCACGGCCGCTACCAGCGCACGATCGCGATTTCCTCACCGGAGGAAATGCGCCTGCTGGGTGAGCAACTGGACTGGCTGCGCCGGCGTCTGGCCCAGCTGGAGTCGGACAAGGACCGCTTTCTCAGCCACGTGACGCACGAGCTCAAGACCCCGCTGTCCAGCCTGCGCGAGGGGGTGGCGCTGCTGGCCGACCACAGTCTGGGCGGGCTGACCGCCTCGCAGCAGGAGGTGGTGGAGATACTGGATGCCTCGGCGCATGAGCTTGAAGCCATGGTCAACAAGCTGCTGGACTACGCCGAGTGGCGGCGTGAGAAAAAGGACGCCAGGCCGGAATGGTTTGCGCTATCCACCGTGCTGCAGGACATCGAGGCCCGCCGTACACTGGCGCTGGATACGCGTGACCTGCAGATTCGGCAGGATCTCGGCGAGGACCGGATCTGGGGCCAGCGTTCACGGCTGCAGGAAGTCATGGACAACCTGCTGGGCAATGCCATCAAGCACGCCCCGGATGGCACGCTGATCGAGGTGACATCCCGTCATGCCGACGGGCACTGCGAAATCCGCGTGCGCGACCATGGCCGTGGCGTCCCGGCCCATCTGGGCGCGCGAATCTTTGAACCCTTTGTCCGCGGTGATGTCGCCGTGGAAAGTGCGGTGCGGGGGACGGGCATTGGCCTGTCGATCGTCCGCGAAACCCTGATTGAGCACGGTGGAACCGTGGAGGTGGAAGATGCGCAGCCTGGTGCCCGGTTTGTTCTTCGCTGGCCTGTGCCTGACGAGCCTGAGCGGATGCGCGAGCTTCCCTCACGGCAACCCACAGGAAGATAACCTGCGTTTCCTGCAGGCGGCGCTGGAGGCAACCCCGCAGCAGCGTCTGCGGATGTGGCAGGAGCTGCCGCCAGCGGCAAGCACCGGGGAAACCCGGCTGCGGCGGGCCTTGCTGCTCAGCGTGCCCGGTCACCCGGCCTACGACCCGGACAGGGCCCGCGCCGAACTGACGGAGCTCGGCGAGCAGTTTCCGGACAGCCACGGTGTGCTGGCCCGCACCCGGGTCGCGGAGATGCGCGTGCTGCAGAGCTGCCATGCCCGTAACTTTGCCCTGCAGAAGCAGCTGGATGCGGTCGCCGATATCGAGCGCGACCTGGAGGACGGAGGCTCCTGATGGCGACAATCCTGCTGGTCGATGATGACGACCGTCTGCGCCGCATCCTCAGCCTGCGTCTGGAATCGGCGGGGTACACCGTGGTCGAGGCCAGCAGCGGAGCCGACGCCCTGAGTCGGCTGGAGCAGGTGCACCCGCAACTGGTGCTGACCGACCTGCGGATGCCGGAAATGAACGGCATGCAGCTGCTGGAGCGGCTGCAGATCATGCGCCCGGGGTTGCCGGTCATCATGCTGACGGCGCACGGTGACATCCCCGATGCCGTGGCGGCGACCCGCAGCGGTGCGGTGGAATTCCTGACCAAGCCCATCGACTCCGAAGCACTGCTGCAATGCATTGCGGAGCACGTCGCGGCGCAGAGTGTGCCCAGCGATGCCGACTGGGCCGAAGGGGTGGTCAGTCGCAGCGCGGTGATGCGGGAGCTGCTGGACGATGTCCGCCGGGTGGCGGCAACCCCGGCCAATGTGCTGATTCAAGGCCCCAGCGGCAGTGGCAAGGAGGTGCTGGCGCGGGCGCTGCACCAGGCCAGCCCGCGCCGCAAGAAGCCCTTTGTGGCCCTGAACTGCGGTGCCATGCCGGCCGATCTGCTGGAGTCCGAACTGTTTGGTCATCGCAAGGGCGCATTTACCGGCGCGCAGACGGACAACCCGGGCCTGTTTCGCGCCGCCGATGGGGGCACCATCCTGCTGGATGAAATCGGCGACATGCCGGCCCCGCTGCAGGTGAAGCTGCTGCGGGAGCTGCAGGAACGCGAGGTGCGTCCGGTTGGCGAGCAACGGGCGGTGGCGGTCGATGTGCGGGTGCTGTCCGCAACTCACCGCGACCTGCAGCAGCGGGTGGCGCAGGGGACCTTTCGTGAAGACCTGCTGTACCGGCTGCAGGTGGTGACGCTGACCCTGCCTGCGCTGAATCAGCGCCGGGAAGACATCCCGCTGCTGGCCGCACATCAGCTGGCCAGCCTGGCCCGCAAGGGGTCACCCCGACGGGTGTATGCCCCGGAGGCGATGGAGCTGCTGGTTGCCGCGGACTGGCCGGGCAATATTCGCCAGCTGTTCAATGTGATCGAGCAGAACGTCGCGCTGGCTCCCGGCCGGGTGATGAGTGCGGCGCTGGTGCGCAAGGCACTGGGCGACGACGAGTCCGCGGGCCTGCCCACCTTCGAAGAGGCGCGGGCGGAATTCACCCGCAACTATCTGCGGCAGCTGATGGAACTGGCCGCGGGCAATGTCAGCCAGGCGGCACGCCTGGCTGACAGAAACCGTACCGACTTCTACAAGCTGCTCAGTCGGCACGACCTGGACCCGCAGGACTTCAAGAGCCCGTCGCGCTGACCCGCTGCCGGCTTTGCGTCGACAGGGTTTCGTCGGCCGGAACCGGGTTCTCGTAGGACAGGGGCGCCGCTGCCAGGGTTCCGGTCAGGTAGTGGAATTCCACCCGGCGGTTCCTGGCAAAGGACTGCTCGCGTTGCGCGCCATAGACGGCCGGACGTTCCTCGCCGTAGCTGACGATCGACACCTGGGCGCGAGCCACCCCGCGCAGGTATAGCGCACGCTCGATACTGCGGGCACGGCGTTCGCCCAGGGCAATGTTGTACTCGCGGGATCCGCGTTCATCGGCATGGCCTTCCAGCCGCAACTTGGCATCGGGGTGACGCACCAGGTACTCGGCATGGGCGGCAATGCGCTGCTGCTCGTCGCTGGGCAGGACGTCACTATCGAAGGCGAAGTAGAACAGCCGCTGCTCGGCCAGGTTCTGCTCCTGGGCCAGCCGTTCCGCTTCGAGCCGGGCGCGTTCCTGTTCGGCAAAACCCTGCTGCGGGTCCTGCGCCGCGGTGGGGGCCGGAGCTGCGGCGGCGAGTTCGACGTTCTTCGGGTTGCTGGAACAGGCGCTCAGCGCCAGGACGGCAGCCGCCAGGAAGGGGGAATAGGAGAGGGTGGGTGTCATGGGTGTGTCCTCGGATGGGGGAGATAAACGGCGCCACGTCGCGCAGGGATGGCCCTGGTGCGACGTGGCCGGGGCTTAGAAACCGGCGCGCAAGCCAAGTTCGAGGCGGTCATCGTCGCCGCCCTGCACGGTGGCGACGGCGTGAAAGCCGGGGCTCAGTGCGACCAGCCCGCTCAGGCGCAGCGCCGTGACGCGGTCGTCAAAGACCTCCAGGCTGCGAATTTCCGGGTTGATCTCGAATTGCCGGTTGGGGCTCAGCCAGCGCAGCCCGGCCCGCAGGCCGATGCCGCTGTCATCCGCGGAATCCACGTCGACGTTGGCAATCGACAGGCCGGCGGTGACATCCAGGCGCGGCGCAATCGGGCGATGCCATTGCGCGCCCACTTCGGCCTGGCTGTAGCTGCCGGTATCCAGGAACTCGGCAAAGGCGTTGAACTGCGCATTGATTGGCAGCGAGCCGGCAAGGCGCAGGCCGGAGTCATCATCGCGGCCCCGGTCGACACTGACATAGCCGCCTTCGGCAAAGGAGTAATCATGCGCGGCGCTGGCGAAGGCCAGCGTGGTGCCAGCGGCCATTCCGGCAAGGGAAAGGGTTTTCATGGGGAGTTCTCCGTGGTGAATGTTCAGGACGGTGCGGGGACCAGTTCGTCACCCACAATGCGTACGCGGTCGCCCAGACCCAGCCCGGAAATGTCCCGGAGGGTCAGCGTTTCGCGCTGGCCGTTGTCGAGTTCGACCAGTACCTCGTAACGGGTGGTGCGGTTTTGTCGACGCTCGAGTTCACTGCCGGCGGCGGCGCCACCAATGGCGCCCAGGGCCGTGGCGGCATCCTTGCCGCGGCCACCGCCGATCTGGTGGCCGACGACACCGCCAATGACGGCTCCGGCCAGTGCGCCCACCGGCGAGGCGGAGCCGTCGACGACATGGCGATCAATGCGTTCGATCTCCCCGCAGCGCAGGCAGCTCGCATCGTCGGCCAGAGCCTTGCAGCCGCCCAGCGCCAGCGTGCTGGCCAGGATGAGGGCGAGTTTTCCGTGATGATGGTGAAGCATGAATGGCCTCCTTTTCAGGGATGGGCCATGTATCGCTCAGCATTCGTGCCAGAACTGAAAAAGGCAGATAAAACAGCGGCTTGAAGGAGCTTCTCTGGCAGATTCCGGCGTGATCACCGCCTAGATGGGGGAATCTGTCGGCAATTGGCGACAGCGGACGGAGGGTGGTGTCGTGGAGAGGGGCGGGAGCAGGCTGCACGTACCTGAAATAGCGGCCAAAAAAGCCCTGTCGCAAAATGGCGACAGGGCGGGTGGCGGAGGGTGGGCCTA
>JBFHON010000049.1:0-12954 GCA_041593295.1 Oceanococcaceae bacterium
AATGGCCCCCAGCTTCAGCGTTCCGGCGATGGCCGCCAGGGTTGCCGGCCGGTTGTCCATCAGGATGCCCACCGTGTCTCCGGAGCGAACCCCCTGGGCTTTCAGCACACTGGCTACGCGGTTGGCCCAGACGTTGAACTGCAGCCAGGTATAGCGCTCGTTCTCGAAGGTGATGGCGGTGGCATGGGGCCGCTTGCGCGCCCATTTCTCGAGCACCGCACCCACCGACTGGTGCCGCTCCGGGCGCGCCAGTGCCAGGCCGAGCAAGCCGCGGTTGACGGTCATCGCATCGGGAAGGCCGCGCAACACGCCGCGCACCAGCTGGGATGCCGTGACAATGTCCTGCCGTTGTTCTGCCGCCATTTAAAACGCCCAGCCCAGGCTGAGGATGAAGCCGTCCACGCGGGCATCCAGGGCTTCGTCGCCGTCGCGGATGTCATAGCGCTGGCGGCGGTAACCGAAAGCGGCCTGCAGGCCTTCGCCGGCCCGCTCGATGGCGAGCTGATATTCGTACACCGTGTTGTCTCCCTCTGATACCCACAGGCCGTCAGCAGCGAACTGCACGCCCAGATCCCCGAGCGGCGCCACGATACCGATTGCCAGCAGGGGAAATGTCTCATCCACCTGGTAGGACCCAATCGAGTCCTGTTCTTCGGCGTCCAGTATGCCGTCCAGCCGCTTGACTGCAAGGCCCAGCGCGAAAGCCTTCCAGTTCAGCGGCCTCCAGCCCAGGGTCCAGTCGTCGAAATCGACGCGGCTGGTCACGGTGGCGGTCTGCGAACCCAGCGGGATACCGAGAAAGTCCGTTTCCACCGTCACATCCCCGGTGCCGGTGAATTTCAGGTTCTCGAATCGCCCGAACACGCTCCCCCACTCCAGGTGGACACCGAGGATGGACTCTTCGCCCATGCGCAGGTCGTCCTGGAGGTCGAAGTCGACACCGGCCTCGGTCACCGTCCCCGCTGGAGTCGCCTTCCAGTAGTTCAGCTGGGGGGCAATCCCCGCGTGGGCCAGCCCCGTCACCCCCAGCAACAGGGCGGCCAGCAGCGACCGGGAAACTTTCCCGCATCCGCCGTTGTCGGACAGCGCATTTCCCGGACCTCCCTTGAATTCCGGGTTATTGACCATACAGCGGGGGGTCACGGGTCGGGGAGTTGCAAGCCAACTCCGTCCTTTCTGATAGCTCAACATCGCGAAATACCGCCACTCATGCGCTGGAACAAGACGCTCATTATCACCTGCGTGCTTTGCGCCGCGTTTGCCGGCGCCGCAAGCGCCCACTGGCCGCCTGCGACCAGTGGCCAGCGCAGCATCGCGCCGATGCTTGAGCGAGTCATGCCCGGCGTGGTCAACATTGCCACCCGCACCCAGCTGCAGCAGGAGGACAACCCGATGCTGCGCGACCCCTTCTTCCGCTTTTTCTTTGACCTGCCCCAGCCACAGGCCCGGGAAACCCAGTCGCTGGGCTCCGGGGTCATCGTCGACGCCGAGAACGGCATCCTGCTGACCAATCATCACGTCATCGACAAGGCGACCGAGATCAGCGTGACCCTCAACGACGGGCGCGTGCTGGAGGCCGAACTGGTGGGTTCGGATGCGGAAACCGACATTGCCGTGCTGCGTATCAAGGCCGACAAGCTGACCGCGGTCAGCTTTGGCGACTCCGATGCGGCGCGGGTGGGCGACTTCGTCGTCGCCATCGGCAACCCCTTCGGCCTGGGCCAGACCGTGACCTCCGGCATCGTTTCCGCGCTGGGCCGTACCGGGCTGGGCATCGAAGGCTATGAAGACTTCATCCAGACCGACGCCTCGATCAACCCCGGCAACTCCGGTGGTGCGCTGGTCGATGTGGATGGGCGCCTGATCGGCATCAACACCGCCATCGTCGGCCCTTCGGGTGGCAACGTCGGGATCGGGTTTGCGATTCCGGCGCGCATGGCCAGGACACTGATGGAGCAGATTCTGGCCTACGGCAGCGTGCGCCGTGGCCGTCTCGGGATCAGCGCCCAGGACCTCACACCGGCCATCGCCAAGGCACTGAAGGCCGACAACCTGAATGGCGCCGTCATCGCCCAGGTGGAAAAGAACTCGGCCGCCGACAAGGCGGGCATCAAACCCGGCGACATCGTGACTTCAGCCGATGGCCGGGATATCGACTCCGCCGCCGACCTGCGCAATGCCATTGGCCTGGTCCGGGTCGGCGAGTCGCTGCCCATTGAAATCTTCCGCGAGGGCAAGCGCTTGCGTGTCGTCGCGCAGATACCGGAAGACACCGCACTGGATGCCGCCCACCTGTCGGAGCTGCTGGGCGGCGCCACCCTGGGGGAACTCGACACCAGCAATCCCCTGTATGGTCGGGTGCATGGCATCCAGGTCAACCGGGTTCAGGCCAATACGCCGGCCGCCCGGGCCGGGCTGCGTCCAGGGGACGTCATCAGCTCGGTCAACCGGCAGCCGGTGAACTCGCTGGAGGAGTTTGAAGCCGTCGCACGCCAGGCACGTGGGCAGTTGCTGCTCAACATTCGCCGCGGAAGACAGGCGTTTTTCTTGATGTTGCGCTGAGCGGCGCAACGCGTTTAACAGGCCGGAGCCACCCGCCCCGGCCGGGGGAGCATTTGTTTTGAGGACAACAGATATGTCGCATCGATTGGAGGGAAACTCATGATTGAAGTGGAATCCCTGACCAAGGACTTTGGTTTGCGCCGGGCCGTGGACAAGCTGTCATTCACGGTCAAGCCGGGTGAAGTGCTGGGCTTTCTGGGGCCCAACGGCGCCGGCAAATCGACCACCATGAAGATGATCACGGGCTTTCTGACACCGACTTCCGGTACCGCCCGCATCAATGGCCACGACATCCAGACCGACCCCGTGGCCGCCAAGCGCGAATTCGGCTACCTGCCCGAAGGTGCGCCCGGCTATGCCGACATGCGCGTCATCGAGTTTCTGGAGTTTGCCGCCGACCTGCGTCAGCTCAGCGGCAGCCACCGCGAACAGCGCCTCAAGCAGGTTGTGGCCGATGTGCACCTGGAAGGGGTTCTGGGGCAGAAGATCGACACCCTGTCGAAAGGCTTCCGGCGCCGGGTGGGTCTGGCGCAGGCCATCCTGCATGACCCCAAGGTGCTGATCCTGGACGAGCCCACGGACGGCCTGGACCCGAACCAGAAACACGAGGTCCGGCGTCTGATCAACAACATGTCCGAGGACAAGATCATCATCATTTCCACCCATATCCTCGAAGAGGTGGATGCGATCTGTTCCCGGGCCATGATCATCGCCCAGGGTCGCCTGCTGGCCGATGACACGCCCGCCAACCTCGCCGCCCGTGCCGAATCCGGGCGCCTCGATGATTTCTTCCGCGACATCACTGCCGGAGGCCTGTCATGAACCCGATCAACATCATTTTCCGCCGCGAACTCGGCGCGTACTTCTCGACCCCGCTGGCGGTGGTCTTCATCGTCATCTACCTGGTCCTGACCGGGATCTTCACCTTCTACCTCGGCAACTTCTTCGAGCGTGGCCAGGCCGACCTGCAAAGCTTTTTCGCCTTCCACCCCTGGCTGTACCTGTTCCTGGTGCCGGCCATTGCGATGCGGATCTGGGCCGAAGAGCGCAAGAGCGGCACCATCGAGCTGCTGCTGACGCTGCCCATCACGATGGGTCAGGCGGTGATTGGCAAGTTCCTCGCGGCGTGGGCCTTTGTGGCCATCGCGCTGGCCGGCACCTTCCCGATCTGGATCACGGTCAATGTGCTTGGCGACCCGGACAACGGCATCATCATCGCCGCCTATCTGGGCAGCCTGCTGATGGCCGGCGCCTATCTGGCGGTCGGTGTCGGGGTCTCGGCGGCAACCAAGAGCCAGGTCATCGCCTTCATCATCAGCCTGGTGCTGTGCTTCATGTTCACGCTGGCCGGCTTCCCGCTGGTGCTGGATGCCTTCTCGTCCTGGCTGCCCGGCGGGGTGGTCGATGCGCTGGCATCGCTGTCGTTCCTGACCCACTTCCAGTCACTGCAGAAGGGTGTGATCGACCTGCGTGATGTCGTGTTTTTCGTCGCCTTCATCACCGCCTGGCTGTATGCCTGTGCGCTGATCGTTGACGCCCGCAAAGCCGACTGAGGAGAACCGACCATGCAAAAGCTATTCAATCGCTCCAGCCTGCTGCTGGTGTTCATCAGCCTGGTCGCCGTCATCGCGGTGAGCCAGGTGCTGTTCAAGGGGGTCCGTCTGGACCTCACCGAAAACAAGATCTATTCGCTGTCCGACGGCACGCGGAACCTGCTCAGCAAGATCGACGAGCCGGTCCAGCTGTATTTCTTCTACTCCCGCGATGCTGCCAGCGGCCTGCCGCCGCTGCAGACCTGGGCCACCCAGGTGCAGGAGTTCCTGGAGGAAATCACGCTGGTTGCCGACGGCAAGATCAAGCTGTCGATCATCGACCCGGAACCGTTCTCCGAGGAAGAAGACCGCGCCGCAACGCTGGGCATCCAGCCGGTCCCGCTCGGTGACAGCGGCGAAACCCTGTACTTCGGCCTGGCCGGCACCAACAGCGTGGAAATGGTCGACACCATTCCCTTCTTCCAGCTGAACCGCCAGAACCAGCTCGAATACGACATCGCCAAGCTGGTCTATGGCCTGTCGACCCCGGAAAAGCAGCGCATCGGCCTGATGAGCACGCTGCCGGTCAATGGCGGCTTCAACCCGCAGACCCGGGCCCCGAGCTCGCCGTGGATGGCCATCGCCCAGCTGCAGGAGTTCTTTACAGTCGACACGCTGGAAACCGATATCAGCGTGGTGCCGGATGACATGGACCTGGTCATGCTGGTGCACCCGGTGCAGCTGCCTGAAACCACCCTCTACGCGCTGGACCAGTTCGTTCTGGGCGGTGGTCGTCTGCTGCTGTTTGTCGACCCGATGTCGCAGGCCGCAGGCCCGATGTCGATGGACCCCTCGCAGGAAAGCGCCGGCCCCAATTCCAACCTCGAGCCGCTGCTGTCGGCCTGGGGTGTGCAGCTCGCTGCCGACATCCTCGGCGATGCCGGTGCCGCGCTGCAGGTTCAGGGGCCACAGGGTCGCCCGACCTACCACCTCGGCATGCTCGGCTATCAGGCCGACAGCCTGAACGCGGATGACGTGATCTCCCAGGATATCGAGTCGGTGAACATGGGCCTGTCGGGCTATCTGACCACCGTGGAGGACGCGACAACAACAGTGACCCCCCTGATCAGCTCCACCGACGCCGCAGCAGGCATTCCGTCCTTCCGCATCCAGCCCGGCATGAACCCGGCCTCGCTGGCATCGGACTTCCAGCCCACCGGGGAAACCTACACCCTGGCAGCCCGTATCTCCGGCCCGGCCCGCAGCGCCTATGGCGACAGCGCACCGGCAACCGGGGCGACCGCAGCCGAGCACATTGCCGAGGGCACCATCCAGGTCGTGGTGGTTGCCGACACCGACATGCTGGCCGACCAGTTCTGGGTCCAGGTCAACAACTTCCTGGGGCAGATGATCGCCTCGCCGTTCGCCGGTAACGGCGACTTCCTGGTGAATGCCGTCGACAACCTGCTGGGCAGCGCAGATGTCATCTCGATCAAGAGCCGGGCCGGCTTCAGCCGTCCGTTCACCCTGGTCGAGCAGATGAAGCGCGATGCGGACCGCAAGTTCCGCGCCAAGGAAGAGCAGTTACAGGACCAGCTGCGGGAAACCGAGCGCAAGCTCTCCGAACTGCAGACGCAGAAACAGGAAGGCAATGTCCTGACCCTGTCCCCGGAACAGGAGGCCGAGCTGGACAAGTTCCTCGACACCAAACTGCAGGTGCGCAAGGAACTGCGCGCGGTTCGCTACAACCTGAACAAGGATGTGGAAACCCTCGAAAGCACTCTGAAGTTTCTCAATATCGCCGGCGTGCCATTGCTGCTGATTCTGGGCGCGCTGCTGATCAGCCGTAAACGCCGCCAGGAGGAGGTGGTCGCACCATGAAGTCCCATACCCTTCGCAATCTCGTCATCCTTTCCGTTGCGCTCTCCGGGCTGGCCTGGTTTGCTGCGCAGCGTGATCGCGCCGACTTCGCCGCGCCGGAGCTGGGGCTGTTCGCGCCGGAACTGGAATCGCGTCTGGCCGAGATCACCAAGGTCGAACTGCACACCGCCGGTGAAGAGGCCTTCACGCTGGAAGAAACCGGGACCGACACCTGGGTGGCACCGGACAAGGCCCGCTACAACGTGGACCTGGGGCAGCTGCGCAAGACCCTGCGCACGCTGGCCACGGCCAAGGTGGTTGAGGTCAAGACCGCCAACCCGGACTGGCACGAAAAGCTCAAGCTGCAGGATGTAGTCGACGCCAGCGACACCACCGTCGAAATCACGGCCTATGCCGGTGATGAACCGGTGCTTGCGGTGCTGCTTGGCCGCACCGGGCAGGGGGGGCAGTACGTCCGCCGCGTGGGTGAAAACCAGACCTGGCTGATCGACCAGTCATTGCGCCCCGGCGCAACACCGGCCGACTGGCTGGACAAGGCCCTGGTGAACATCAAGCGGGCGGACCTGCGCAGCGCCGAGGTGACACCGGTGGAAGGCCCGGCCTGGTCGCTGGAGCGTCTGGGCGACGACACCACCGACTTCGTCCTCAAACCAGCCCCGCCCGAAGGCCGCGAACGCAATGGCGCCAACAACAACCGGCTGCTCTCGGCGCTGTCCAACCTGCGTCTGCTGGACGTGCGGGAAGCAGATGCCGCCGATGCCGAAGCCACATGGCACCGCGTGAGCTTCAGCCGCTTCGACGGGCTGAGCGTCACCGCCAAAGTCCGCCAGGACGGCAGCAAGTACTGGCTGCAACTGGAGGCCACGCGCGGCGAGCCCACCCCGGTCGAAGACGGCCAACCGGCCCGTGACACCGCCGCCGCGGATGCGCTGGCGCAGGACATCGAGCGCCGCGCCAGGGGCCGCACCTTCGAGGTTTCCAGTTACCCGGGCATCGGCCTGATGCTGGACTACGAGAAGATGCTCAAGGAACCGACCGACGGCGACACGCCCTGAGATTGCCGCCCGCAGAAAAAAGCCCGGTACCAATGCCGGGCTTTTTTTATGGCGAAATGGGTGCGGACTAGCGATCCCGCATCTTCTCCATCGCGTCCTCGCAGTCGTCCGGATTGTCCTTGCACCAGGCCTTGAACTCCTGCCGCTTCTGCTGGCGTTTGTCCCGCATCTCCTGGCACTTCTCCGGGTTGGCCTGACACTTCTCCACCGCCTGCTGGCCTTTCTCCCGGGCCGCGGCACATTTTTCCGGATTGGCCTGGCACCACGCCTTGCGTTCGGCCATTCGCTCCTTGCGCTTCTCCTTCATTCCGGCGCACTTCTCCGGGTTGGCCTGACACCACTCCTCGCGTTCGGCCATTTTTTCCTGACGTTCAGCCTTGCGCTGCGCGCACTCATCGGGGTTGTCCTGACACCAGGCCTGGGCCCTTTCCATCCGCTCACCGGCCGCTTGCGCCGACATCGACAATGCCAGCGCTGCCAGCCCTACCAGTGTTCTTTTCATTCAGTGACCTCCTGTCATGCATGAGAACCGTCGCGATACCCAAGCATCGCACACGTATTTCGTGACAGTGGCATGATGCTGTCAAGGTGTAGGGATAGCGCCGCAACGGCCAATGAATGGCATATGAACACAACAACCTCGCTCGATGACCGGGATCTGGCCGCGCACGGCCTGGTACTGCATGAACCCAGCCTGCTCAAGGGCAGCCTGACATTCGAGCGCCCGGCCTGGGTGTTTGCCCACCGGGTCAAGGCCAGTTCCATCGGCGCATTCTCGTACCTCAATGCCTCCGGCACGACCAGCGTCTACCGGGCCCGGCTGGGGCGCTATGTCCAGATCGCGGAATCCTGCATCATCGGCCCGCCCGAGCACCCGATGGACTGGTTCAGCAATCACCCCTTCGCCTTCACCCGGCCCGAACACATGCCGGCGATGTATGCGCAGGAGGACTTTGCACGCCTGGCCCCGGAATCCGGAAGCGGCCCGGCCTGGGCTGACGGCGAATCGGAAACCTGCCTTGGTCATGAAGCCTACATCGGCGCCGGGAGCCTGGTGAAACGCGGCGTCACGATCGGCAACGGGGCGGTCATTGGCGCCCGCAGTGTGGTCACCCGTGACATTCCGCCCTACACCGTTGCGGTCGGTTCCCCGGCACGGGTCATTCGCGACCGTTTTGCCGCACCCCTCGTCGAACGTCTGCAGGCATTGCAATGGTGGCGCTATGACCTGGCACCGTGGAAAAAACAGGTGGACTTTTCGCAGGTCGAGGCCACGCTGGCATTCTTCGAGGAACGCGCCGCCAGCGGCGACCTGACGCTGCTGAAACCGCCGACCTATCGCGTCAGCACCGCCACCCGGGGCTACGCGCTGGAAACACTGGACAGCCCGCTGTTCGATTAGCCGCACCGGCTGCGGCGACCGGCCGCATGCGCCGGCTCAGGATGCGGCGTAGCCGAAGCGTTGTGCCCAGTCACACACCGCCGCACTGGACCCCTGTCCGTCACGGCGCCAGGGCAAGGGCCGCTCCAGACTCACCGCAGCCGCCAGACGGCGCACCTGCGGGCTCCAGGGCTCGAAGGCTTCCGGCTCGGCCCCACCCGGCGCCAGCAAGGGCCCCGGCCGGGCAAAGGGCCATTGGGCCGGCTGCTGCATGGCCTGCTGGTCGGCGGCCGTCACCCTGAGCTGCAACCACGCGGCCAGTGACGTCAGCGTCGCCGCCGGCGCCTGCTCCACCGCTTCGGCCTGTACCCGGCGCCACTGGTCCGTGGGCAGGCGCTCGCACAGCGCGGCAATGTTGGCATTGGCCCGCAGCCAGGGCAGTTGCGGCTCGATCTGCGGCGGGTGCTGCGCGAAATCCTTGAAGTCCACCGGGACATACAACCGCTCCCGGGCCCACGCCTCCAGCAGCACACCCTGCTCCCAGGGGTGGCGGGTCAGGTGGACGACCTGCGCCTGTGGCGTGAGCCGCTGCAGCCGGACCAGAGCCATCGGTCGCAGGGTCGCATCACGCTCCGGTATCGCCAGGGTGCGGGGTGCAACCGCCGTGGCAAGGTGTTGCAGCAGGTCGGCGGTGGACCAGTCACGCCGCGTCTCCAGCCACTGCTGGGCCTGGCGCACGCCGGCGTCATCGTCCCGCTGCCCTTCGATGCTGGCGATGGTGCGCAGCAAGCCCTGCCCCTGCGTGCCCTGCCCGATGGCAAAGATGTCGAGCAGGTCGGCCACGTTGTCGGCCAGCAGCAGGTCCAGCTCCGGCGTGACGAACAATTGCGGGTGCCGACCCAGAGAGGCCGCCAGCCAGGACACCCCGCTGAAGGGTGCAGCCAGCAGCCAGACGGGCGGTGTCCGTGCGGTCATGCCGGCCCGCGATCGGGTTGCTGCCCGAGCCAGACTTCACAACCGCCCCGCGGGTTGTATTCGTATTTCCACTCGCCCTGCCGCTTCAGCGCCACCTTCGGCCCGAAGGGGTTGGCGGTGGCCGCAAACAGGCCGTGCGGCGTCGACACCATGTTGCGCACGCCCCAGTTGTAATGGTTGCCAAAGCCATTGCGGGTCACCGGCTCCCAGTGCACCCCATCGGCACTGCGCCAGACCTCGGCGCCGCCCTGGTCCTGCACCAGCGCATCCTCGCCCCAGGTTTCCACCAGCGAGCGGACATCCGGCGGCCAGTACTCCACCGTCATGTACGGGAGCATGTTCAGCCAGGACATGGTCCCGGCGTACAGCCAGCCGTCGTGCACGCAAAAACGCCAGACGTAGCCACAGAACAGGTTGTCGAAACCGGCGCCGTAGCCGGAGAGCGGGTATTTCGCCCCCTGCTCGGTGACCCGGGATTCCCCGACGATCACATCCCAGCTGTCATCGGGCCAGACCCGCACGATCTCGGCGGCAGCCGGGCCGATGCCAGCGGCGTAGTGGTACCCCCCATTGATGATGCCGCAGCCCACGTACAACGCCCCGCGGAATTCGCACAGGGCACTGATGACTTCGTTGTGCTGGCCGCGACCGGCACCGCGGTCAAAGACGCGGGTCCAGCGATAAGGCAGATCCCCGCCCCGGGTTTTCCACAATTCCCCGCCGGATACCGGGTTGACGGTGCCACCGTAGAGGTGCCCGTCAAAGGTCGCCACCTCGAAGACCGTGGCATTGTCCGGGTTGCCGAACCCCTCTTCGCTGGCGGGCGCCCAGTCCGCCGTGGCCAGATCGGCATTGGCATAGATCACCGCTTCCGAGCTGAGATCCTGGGTAAAGCCTTTCTTGGTGCCGGACCCGGTCGGGCTCAGGTGGGCGCGTCCGTCGAACTCCAGCAGCGTTCGACAGGTCCGCACCGCCGGCCCGAAGGGAGGCCGCGGGATGGGCGCAAAGGTCCGTCCGTCCTCGCTGCGCAACACATCCGGCGAATGCGCCGTATGCGGTGACCACGCCGATACATACAGGCAGGGCTGGCGGTCGCTGGCCGACTGGATCACTGCCATGCCACGCAGGCCGATGTAGCTCGGCACATCATCCCGGCCGTTGTTGCCGTGCACGGTGGGCGAGCGATAGACCAGCTCCCAGTGACCGGTTTCCGGCGTATAGGCCCAGATCTGGGCCCTGCGATCGAGGTCGTAGATGTCGGGCGGGCACTCCACCGGCCACGGCCGTACGCCCTTGCGCGGCCCCGCCAGCCGCAACCCGATCAGGTTGCCGCGCGAGGTGCCCACGTACAACCGGCCCTGAAACCAGGTGGCACTGTGCGCGTAATGATTCAGCCCGTCACCGAAACCGTTGCGGCAGGTCAGGCGGAAATCGGCCTCGGTCAGCGGGCAGCCGGCGTTTGCCGGGGTGATCAGGGAATCCAGGACCACAGCTCCACCATCACGAAACGCAGCACCGCCCGGGTAAATACCAGGCCGGCCGGCTCCCAGCCGGCCGCGATCTTGGCATTGCCGGTCAGGCCAGGCTTGAGCCGGGGGTCGGGTTCGTCGAAGACCACCTGCACCCGCACCACCGGCCCGTAGTCGCCTGCATCGGCATTGGGCGCGATGCTGCGCACCCGCCCGGAAAAGTGCGTGTTCGGGTAGGCCCACAGCCGCGCGGTCACGGCAGCATCCACCGCGATGCTGCCGATGGAGGCCTGCGGCAGCGCAACCTCGGCCAGCAAGCGCGAGGTGTTCTCGATGGTGGCAATCAGGTCGCCGCGGTTCAGGTATTCGCCACGGGCAAACATCAACCGGGGGGCCACCACCCGGCCGGCGATGGGCGCGCTGACCCGGGTGGCGTCCAGGTCGCTGCGGGCGGCGGTCAGTTCGGCCTGGACCCGCTGTATATCCGCTTCCAGACTGGCTATGCGCTCCTGCTCAGCCGGACTCTGGACCAGATCCAGCGCCCGCTGGGCCTCTTCCAGTTCCTCGGCGGCCACTTCCGCCGCCCCGCGTGCCTGGTCGTAGGTTTCCGCGGTCACCGAACGGGTCTTGTAGGCCTGGCTGATACGCCGGAAACTCGCCTCCGCCAGGTTCCGGCTGGTGGTTGCGGTTTCCACACGCTGGCGGGCGACCTCGATCTCCTCGCTCTTCGCGCCTTTCAGGGTCAATGCCAGGTCCGCCCGCAGGCTGGCCAGCTGCGCTTCATGGCTTTCCACCAGCGCCCGGGTCTGGGTGTCATCCAGGCGCACAATGCCTGCACCGGCCTCGACCAGATCACCTTCCTGCGCCAGCACTTCACGCACGTCGCCGGCGGTGAGGGCGCGCACATCGGCACGCTGGTTGGGCAGCACCTCGAAACGCCCTCCCGGCTCGTAGGGGTAGGGGATCAGCCCGAGGAACAGGACCGCAGCGGTGATCAGCAGTGTGCGACGCCGCGGCCACCAGGACCGCGGCGGCTCGCCCAGCGAGGTTTTTTCTGCAGTGGCCCGCGAATATTGCTTCACGACTAGAAATCCCATGGCAAAGAGAATGAGTACAACACCGGCGCCCTGATGACGCCGCTCCAGAAACCCGCCCACAACCCACAGCAGCAGGCTGAGCAGACCGATGGCAAAAACGATGGTCAGCACCGCATACAGCACCAGCCAGCCGCGGGGCACCACGCGGGTCTGCGTATTCCATGGCCGCCGCCGCCCCAGCAACGCCCCGAAGGCCTGCCGCTGCAGGTCGACGATGCCCAGATGATTGACCAGCAGTTGCTGGCCCTCACGCATCACCAGCGGGTTGAGGCGCAGCAGCAATGAAAAGGTGGCCGCCGTCGCGGTAATCGACACGGCGGAGGCGAACAACGGCAACGTCCCCGCCGTCATCACCCATAGCATCGCACCGAGCACGATCAGGTGAGCGGTGGCGCTGAGGCTGGCAGCCACGATACGCAGCCGGTCCTGCCGCCCGACATGACTGGCGACCCGGGTCGAATCGACGGCAAACAGCGGCAAGCGGAAGGCGCCGCGCGCCCAGAACACCAGCGGTGCCGAGCCCCCATGGCGGGCAATGGCGGCGGCCTGCGCGGCCGCGCCCACCAGATTGACCAGCCACAGCGCAAAAGCGATATGCAGCACGATCCGCCAACCGGGCATGGCCAGCACGCTGTAGCGCAGCCATTCATGGCGATGGGCATGGGCCAGGTAGAACGCAGCACCAAGACACAGCAGCGCCGCGACGAGACTCAGGCGCCCCTGCAGCGGCCACAGGAACACGCGCCCCAGGCGGATAAACAGGCGGGCGGCAACCGCATGACTTGTGCCCGGCAGCTCGTGACCCAGAAAACCCTGCAACATGCCGGGCTGGGCCAGCGAGCCAGGCACGCTCGGCGGCGGATAAGCCGGCGGCGACGGCCAGCGGCGGGCCGGGTCGGGCCGCCGCCGCGTCGACACGGCATCGCGCTGGCGCGGTGGCGGCAGGGGCTCGCAGCGTCCGGGCAGCATCACCCCATGCACGGCCAGCTCGGCCACAAAGGC
>JBFHON010000050.1:0-12918 GCA_041593295.1 Oceanococcaceae bacterium
CACCATCCCGGACCTGACCTGTCCGGAGGATTACGCGGGAACCACAGGTCTGGTGCAGTCGCCACCGTCGGAACTGGACCTTGGTGACTACGGCGCCCTGAGCAACGGCCCGGAGGCGCCGGAGGACATCGCCGCGAGCCTGCCTTCGCGGGTGCACCTCAAGGGCCGTATCGAGACCTACACCGATGATTACTACTTCGCAGTGCGCGAGGGCATGATCTGGTTCAAGCCCAATATCGAAGTCCAGGGTGTGGCAGCGGACGCCCCCTGGAAGCAGGTGCTCATTCCGCGCTGCCTCGAAGGCCAGGTGTCAGAAATATCGGCCGATGGCTTCGTATTGCTCGCGCTCAACGCGGAGCGCGAAATCTATACGCTGGATTACAGTCGCCGCGACTACGGGATCGACCCGTGGACACGGCGCTGGGGGCCGTTCTTCTGGACCGATCTTGGCGGCTGGATTCCCGATGATGTGCGCGACTGGGCCGCTTCCGAATTGCCCTCCGGAGTTGATGAATACTTTGTCGATGGCGGTGGGCGACAGCAGAAGCCCTGGGGCATTCTCACGGTGTACCTGCTGCGCGGGGATGGCCGTCACATCACCTATCTCGACCCCTGGCTGCCGATGGACGAGTCGCGCGAAGTGTGTGGTCCGGAGCGCGGTACCGTATCCATTGCCGGCCTGGCCGGTAGTGGCTCCACCGTGATGGTGGTGACGGCTGATGGTCGCATCTTTACCCGCCTGTATGAGTTCGATGTTTCGGGCGCGAATACCTTCCTGTTGGATTACTCCTGGCAAGACCAGGAGGGTGTGGAAAACCCGCTGATTCAACTCCCCGCTCCTGGCTGGATCGAACACCCGCGAGTCCCCGGGGAGATCACCGACCGACTGAGCCTGCGCAAGATCAGTCCCGGAACCGAGCATCGCATCATGCGGGTCGAAGGCCGTGGCGCAGCGGGCAACACCGGATACTGGGAGAAGGACCTTGCCGACAGATCGGGGGGTGGCTGGTCGTTTGTGGTGACCGGAGAACCCCTGCTGGGGCGAGCCGTTCCGCGTGACAGCGCGCCGGTTTTTGCGCCGGAAGACTTTGCCTACTACGGGGTGATTGACGGCCATCCGGCAACAATCACATCGTTCAATCCGCACTGCTCCCCGACAACGCTCAGAATCGAGTTCGGCGACAGCCATCTCGACTTGACCCTGCACACCACGGATGGCCTGCGGCAGGAGCGACGAACTCGGGGGCTGGATTTACACCCCCGTCACTATCGCAGTGCCATCGAGTTGCCGTGGGCATTGTTCGATCACCCGGAACAGTTGCCACCTGCACAGCAGGATTTCATTGCCCGCCATTTTGCCGAACAGCGCTTCATCGCAGGCCCGTTGCTCGCCAATGTCATGGGGATACACATTGCCGAAACCTGCTGGGAATTCCAGAAAGACATCGACAGTCTGGAAAGCCTGGTCACGCAGCCACCGATACCGGATGCCGGGATTCTGGTCGCAGAAATCTTCGCCGAACAGGAACAGGGTCGTTCGCCCCCGGTCTGCCTGCCGCTAGCCCCCTAGACGGGGGAACCGTCCGCCCCAGCCGGCTTCAACGAAGCCGCGACGCGGCCATTACAATGCAGGCAAGACCTCAACCAGTACTGAAATGACCAATCGCTTTGAAGGCACCGAAAAATACGTTGCCACGGACGACCTGAAACTGGCCGTCAATGCGGCCGTGACGCTGCAGCGCCCGCTGCTGATCAAGGGCGAGCCCGGCACCGGGAAAACCATGCTGGCCGAGGAAGTGGCCAGAAGCCTGGGCAAGCCGCTGTTCGAGTGGCACATCAAGTCCACCACCAAGGCGCAACAAGGCCTGTATGAATATGATGCGGTATCGCGTCTGCGTGATTCGCAACTGGGCGACGAGAAGGTCAAGGACATCGGCAACTACATCGTGAAGGGTTCGCTGTGGAGCTGCTTCACGCAGGATGAGCAGCCGGTGCTGCTGATCGACGAAATCGACAAGGCCGATATCGAGTTCCCCAACGACCTGTTGCGCGAACTCGATCGCATGGAGTTCTTTGTTTACGAAACGCAGGAAGTCGTCAAGGCCAAGCACCGCCCGATCATCATCATCACGTCCAACAATGAAAAAGAGTTGCCGGATGCCTTCCTGCGGCGCTGCTTTTTCCACTACATCGCCTTCCCGCAGAAGGAAACGATGGAGCAGATCGTCGATGTGCATTTCCCCAACATCAAGAAGGAACTGCTCAAACAGGCGATGGACGTGTTTTTCGGTCTGCGCGAAATCACCGGCCTGAAGAAAAAACCCTCCACCTCGGAATTGCTCGACTGGCTGAAACTGCTGCTGGCCGAAGACATTCCGGCTGAGACCTTGCAGGAAGCCAGCGGCAAGAAAACCCTGCCACCGCTTTACGGCGCGCTGCTCAAGAACGAGCAGGACATCCACATGTTCGAGCGCCTGATGTTCATGGCCCAGCGCAACGCCTAGTTGCGAGGTGAATACAAAAAGGCCCGCAATTGCGGGCCTTTTTGTTTATCGGTGTACGCGGCGGCTATTTGACAGAAACCCCATTTATCGAGGCGTCAAGCAACTCTTCTCGCTTCATGGGTCCTCCGCTGCTGCTGGTTTCCTGAATTTCCAGGCCATTGCCGACTCCGTACCATTCGTTCAGCCGGTAGGTGCTCTGGCCTTCCGCTGCCGTGAGTTCGAAATGGCAGGTCTCAAATGTGCCAGCAGGAACCGTGATGGTTTCTCTGCCGATGTAGGTCACGGTGTAAGGGCCGGTGCTGGCGCCATCCTCCGGGGAGGTGAAGGTGGTCGTTTCGGTGTAG
The DNA here is from genome assembly GCA_041593295.1 of Oceanococcaceae bacterium. GTDB lineage: Bacteria > Pseudomonadota > Gammaproteobacteria > Nevskiales > Oceanococcaceae > MS8. The sequence continues at coordinate 2,849 of JBFHON010000050.1, forward strand.
GACCCCCCGGGTGACAGGTCAAACCGGAGGAGGTCGCCGGGGTCCGAGGTGTAGGAGTCATTGGTCCCCTGCAAATTTTCGTCCGCGATGGAATTCACGGAGGGGCGGGAGAAGTCGATCTGATAGTACTCGTTGGCATCGGGAATGCCTCCAGGGTCCTCCAGGTAGACGACTGTGGCTGGGCGTCCCTGATACTCGCCCTGCCCCTGAACGGTGTAGTTCGATGTGTATTCAGCGAGGACTTCGCCATTCTCCAGTTCACGTTCTGTCACGGTGTACTGCGTGCCGGTTGTCCAGAGCACAGGGTTGAAGCAGGCCTTTGCCGTATCCGCACCCTGCTTGCGAAACTCAATGAAGAAGGTCAGCGGCCCGCGGTCGCCGAGCTGGAAGCGGTCACCGCTCACCCGTACGATCAGCGCATCATTCGTTGCCTGTTCGGTCTGGTTGACCACCGTGATCTCATGAGCAGGCTGGCCGTCTGCAGCGGTGACGCTGCGACCAATGGAGAAAGAAAGAGATTCGGTGTAGGTGTCTTGCGGGCTGCCGTCGCATTCAGCGTTGTCCCACACCGACTCCGTGTTGCGGATGCTCGTGCCATCTATCACCCAGACGCCGATGAAGGACTCCGGGCTGCCTGTGTCGCTGGTGCCGCTGCTGCAGCCAAAGTCCCAACTGCCCTGCAGGGCCTGGGTCACCTGTTGTGCAGATGACGTAGGTGCCGGAGTGGGTATCGCTGAGGGCGTGGTGCTGGGTGTGCTTGTCGGAGCGGTCGTGGGGGTGGGTGTCGCCGCTGCCGTGGGAGCCGGGGTGGCCGCTGGGGTGGCTGTGGGTACCGGGGTGGCAGTGGGGTTGGGTGCCGTTGTTGGTGTTGGCTGTGCACTGGGGTTCACCCGCTGCATGGTGCCGGAGCCCGAGAACGACTCACCCTGAGTGGTGACATTCACGTTGAAGGCGGCGATGTCCGCACTGAGGGAGGTCGCTTCCAGCACCCAGTTGTACTGGTCTCCGCCGGAGTCAGACTCCGTGAACAGCAGGCGTCCGTTGCCATCAATGGACCAGGTAATGGGGTTGACGTCGTCTTCCGCGAAATTGTTGTCGGGGTTGGGGGCGAAGCGAACAGAGCCGGTCCCGTCCGTATTGAAGACAAACTCTTCAACATCGCCGTCGGTGCTGACCGAAAAGGTATTTCCCGCGACAAAGGCGTTGGTGAAGGCCACGGCTGCGGGCGGCAGATCGTCATCGGCGGTGGACTCCACCTCAAAGCAGACTTCGATGGCTTGCGAGGTTCGCCCGGCATCATCCTGAGCGCTGAATTGCTGGCAGAACTCACCATCACGGATATTGCCGGGGATCGTGATCTCGATTTCCAACGCGCTTTGCGCCTTGGTGGCGGTGGCAATGTTGAATTCCAGATAGCTGCTGGCCCCGGTGACTTTGGAAAACAGGAATGTCAGCGGAGAATTCGCATCGACATTGGTCTGCAGGACGACTTTCTGCCCGTTCTGGACACGGACCTTGTCGAGCAGCTCGGCGAGGATGGGCTCGCTTCCTGTCGTGGTGGCAACAGGAATCGTGCCCTCCTTGCTTTCTGCTGTAACCCCGTTGACCTTGACCAGGAGCGCGTCGTTGAGCGCATCGGCATTGGTGGGAGAGATCAGTTCTTTCTGCGAAGCGCCGCTACCGGAGTCGCCGCCACAGCCGGCAAGGAGTGCGGCGACAATGCACGCAACGGGTATCGATTTTTTCATGGTGTCCTCTGCGGTTTGATGCTTTTTTGTTTGCCCCGGCCCGAGGGCCTGTTGAAAACATTGAATCAGCATGGTGGCCTGAGTTCATCACCCGTTCGGGTGATGCCGAGACCCGGCGCGCCAGGCTAGATGTGAAAACCCAGCAGTGCCTGCCGAACCAGTTCGGTCTGGCTGTGCGTGCCGGTTTTGCGGTACAGGGCTTTAAGCTGGGTCTTGACGGTGTTTGGGGAGACACGGGTCTGGTCGCAGATCGAGGCCACGGTTGTCCCGGCGATCAACAGCTCGAGAACGCGCGCTTCGGCCCTGGTCAAACGATAAGCGTCTTGCGCGCGGGCGGCCGTCTCTGCAGCGTTGCTTGAAAAGTCACGGATCACCATGGCGACCACGGGACGCTTGCGTGCAGCGATCCAGGTATCGGGAAAGGCCTGGCGCAGGTACGGAATCAGGCAGGCCGAGTAGGGTGCGCTGCGATGCTGCGAACTCCATACGATGGCGCCCGTTGTCGGTGTCGCCTGTCCGTCAACGCACCCTGTTGCTTTTTCCAGGGCAGCCTGCAGTTGACGGTCGGCCCGGGCATTGTGCTGAATGTGCGGCCTGCCGCCGCGTAGCGACAGCACCGGGGGTGCCGCAGTGCAGAGCGATTCCGCCCGGTTGTTGGCATGGACAACGGCCCCGTCCGTATCCAGAAACAGCACCGCATCGTTTCTGCGGGAGCCGATTTCGTCGTTCAGCGCCAGTCGCAGATCCTGCCCCTGCATACGGGCTGCAATGTCCAGAGCCTGTGCGATATGCGGCTGCAGGGTCTGCATGCGCGCCATGTCGGCAAAACTGAAATCATCGCGCTGGCCGTTGCGGTATACCGCAAGGATGGCGGTTGTCCCGTTACTGAGTGGCCTGACAATGGCCATGACATCGCGCCAGTCCAGGCCGGTGGCGCGAAGCCCTTAGTTGTAGAACAGGGATTGGCGGACCGCGGCGGCGGGCACATATTTGCTGCCGATATGCAGGGTGCTGTCGGGCTCCTGTTCGATGCAGGGGAGCCAGGGGTCGAACTCTGCGAGATTGGTGCCCAGGATGGAGGTCAAGGCGTGCGGGTCGTATCCCACGCTCGAGGTGACCTGGACCTGTGCGTTGGGGTCACCGGTCTGGGTGAACTCCATGACTGCTGCGCAGCCGTCAACGACATCGGAAACAGCCTGCAGCGCGGCAGCCCAGTGGTCTGGCTCCAGACCGGCGCGATAGAGCTTGTATATCGCGCTGTTCAGTTCGGTTGCTGGCACCGTGCTGGCTGCCCTATTGACCCGTGTTTTTCTTTCATCGTGTCAAGGCTTTCCCCCAAAAACCTGTTCCCCTTATTGCATAAACGCGCCGCAGATGACAAATCCCATTAAAAAGGCCCGCGCTCAGGCGGGCCTTTGTCGTTGTCCAGGCAGCAGGTCGCAAGCGCCCGCCACGCCGGGAGATCAACGCACCGGGGTGCCGTTGATGGTGGCGCTTTGCAGTTCGCTGCGGAAGCTGTAGCTGCTCGTGCCGTCATTGAAGGTGTCGGTGGTCAGGATGAACAGGCCGTTGCCCACGCCGAAGTGGAAGGTCTGGTCCACGGTGTAGGTTTCGCCCTGCTCGCTGATCGTGACTTCCCAGTCGAACTCGCAGGTTTCGAAGGTGCCGGCAGGTACGGTCTGGGTGGACCGGCCGCGGTAGATGGTCGTGACCTGTTCGGTGCTGGTTGTCGTTTCCGTCTGGCCGTTGAAGGTGTACTGGTTGGTATAGGTGACCTGCTGGGTATAACGCTCCCCAGGCTCCAGGTCGAAGCGGAACAGCAGGCCGGGGTTGAAGCTGTCCCGGTCGGTGTCACCGTCCGAGTCGGTGTATTCACTGCCAATCACGTTCACGGACGGACGCTGGTTGTCGATCTGGGCGTAGAAGGTGTCCGTATCGCCAAACGAGTCGGTTTCCGTGAAGGCCTGCGCCGGGCGGCCGTCGAAGGTGGTCTGCCCGCCGGCGCTGCGGACGTAGCTGTTGGTCTCGGTGTAGGTTTCGCCGGAGAAGGTGTCGGTGTCCGTGTAGGTCAATGCCAGTTCGCTGCCGGCCGCCCAGACTGCCGGGTTGAAACAGGCCGCAGCCGAGCTGCCGCTGTTGCTGGGTGGTGGTGTGTCATCCAGTGTGGACTCGACGGCAAAGCAGACGGTGACGGGGCTTGAGGTCAGGGCTTCGGCATCCTGGGCCGAGAAGGTCTGGCAATACTCGCCGTCGAGGATGTTGTCGGGAATCTTGATTTCGAATTCGAAGCTGCCGCTGGCTTTGGTCGATGGCACACCAAACTGGAAATAGTCATCGGCGCCGACCACCTTGGAAAACAGCTGTGTCAGTGGCGCGCTGCTGCTGACGGTTGCCTGGAGTTTGACCGTCTCGCCGTTGCTGACATTGACCTTGTCCAGCAGGTTGCTGATGACAGGCTCGCTGCCGGTGCTGGTGGCTGCGGGCGGCGAGCCTTCGACGCGTTGCACCTGAACCCCGTCGATCTTGAAATCAAGCGCGGCTGACACCGCATTGGCGTCGCTGGGGTTGATCAGGCTCTTCTTGTTCGAATCGCTGCCGCCGCTGCAGGCGGCCAGTGTGCTCAGCAGCAGACTGCTGGCGATCAGGTGGATCTTGCGCATGGGGTGTTCTCGTTGTGTATGCCGGAGCGACACGATATGCCTCCGGCTGCCCCCGAATCAACAGGCCTTGTGACGGCGGTCACAGTTGCCGGAAGGATTATTTTCGCCGGCGGAGGCTGCGTGTCAGCCCGAAACCCTTCGATTAGACTGTGATTCTTGATCGCCGTCCGATTTCTCATGCTTCTCGACTTCTTTTACGCGTTGCGCAAGGCCGACCTCAAGCCCTCGATAACGGAGTATCTGACGTTGATCGAGGCGCTGGACCAGGGCGTGGCCTTCTGCTCGATTGACGACTTCTACTACCTGGCCCGGGCCACGATGGTGAAGGACGAAACCAAGTTCGACCGTTTCGACAAGGTGTTCGGGCAGTATTTCAAGGGCGTGGAGGATGCGCTGGACCTGCTGCAGGGTGAGATCCCGGAAGACTGGATCAAGGCCATGAAGCAGTTGCAGATGACGGCCGAGGAGATGCAGAAGCTGGAGGCGATGGGCGGCTTCGATGAGCTGATGGAAACCCTGAAGAAACGCCTCGAAGAACAGAAAGAGCGTCATGAAGGCGGCAACAAGTGGATTGGCACCGGTGGCACGTCGCCCTTCGGCAATTCCGGTTACAACCCGATGGGTGTGCGCATCGGCGGCAAGGGTGGCAACCGCTCTGCGGTCAAGGTCTGGGAAAAGCGCGAGTACGCCAACCTGGATGACACGCTGGAGCTGGGCACCCGCAATATCAAACTGGCCCTGCGTCGGCTGCGCAAGTTTGCCCGCGAAGGGGCAGCAGAAATCCTCGACCTGGATGACACGATCCGGTCGACCGCACGCAATGCCGGGTATCTGGACATCAAGATGGTCCCGGAGCGGCATAACGCCGTCAAGGTGCTGCTGTGCTTCGACATCGGCGGGTCCATGGATCCGCATGTGAAGGTGTGCGAGGAACTGTTTTCGGCTGCGCGTGCCGAGTTCAAGCACATGGAATATTTCTATTTCCACAACTTCGTCTACGAATCCCTGTGGACCGACAACCTGCGCCGCCACGATGACAAGACTTCGACCTGGGATCTGATCCACAAATACGGCGAGGACTACAAGCTGATCTTTGTGGGCGACGCCACGATGAGCCCCTACGAGATTACCTATGCCGGTGGTTCGGTCGAACACTGGAACGAGGAATCCGGCCAGGTGTGGGCGCAGCGGTTGCTGCGGCACTTCAAGAAGGCCATCTGGCTGAACCCCGAGCCCGAGCAGCACTGGGACTACAACCAGTCGGTGCAGCTCACGCGGGAAATCATGGAAGACCGCATGTTCCCGCTGACGCTCAAGGGGCTGGATGCGGGTGTCAAGCGCCTGCTGGCTTAGCGCCGGCCAGTTCCGGTGGAGGGCATGGCCTTGACCCCGGAGCAGGCGCTGGAGTTTCTGCGCTCCAATATCGTCCATCTGGGCTATGGCCTGCAGCTCTGTGCCTTGCTGGCGCGGGATGTGCTGTGGTTGCGGGGGCTCCTGGTCAGCGCGCAAACGCTCAATGCCCTGTATGCCTTCCAGATCGGTGCGGTGGCGATTGGCGGCTGGAATCTGGTCTTCGTGCTGGTGAATCTATTCTGGATCGTGCGCATTCTGCGAGAGCGACGTGCGGTGGCGATCCCGGAGGATCTGCAGGGCATTTACCGTGACATCTTTGCGGCCATGAAGCCGCGCGAGTTCCTGCGTTTCTGGAGCATGGGTCAGCCATTTTCCGGTGCTGACCAGGCGCTGGTGGAAGAAGGGCACCTGCGGCCGCAGCTGATCCTGGTCGAGCAAGGCCAGTTGCGGGTTCACCATGGCGATGTCGAGGTGGCCAGGCTGCAGGGGCCGACACTGGTGGGCGAAATCAGTGCGCTCACCGGGCATCCGGCCACTGCCGATGTGCAGCTGCTGGGGCCGGGGCGCGGGCGGACCTGGGAGCGCAAACAGCTGGAGCGCCTGCGCCTGGCCGATACGGCACAGTGGACCCGCATACAAAGCGTGATTGGTGGTGATGTGGTGCGTAAACTGCGCCGCACCGAAACCCCGGTGAGCGCTGTCCGCGCCGGTTAGCGCATAGCCGCCAGGGCCGGCCGCCAGGCCGCGACGAGGTCATCGAGTGTGCAGCGGGCATTGGCCGGGCTGGTCGACGGCAGTGCATGGTGCGAGATGCCGGTCAGCGCCGGGAATGCGCGTTGAAAGGCCCGGCTGGCAAAGCCGCCGTTGGTGGCGATCACCCGGATGCCGGGGTGCTGATGCAGGAATTCCGGAATCGGATTGGGCTGTTGCGAGTCCCGGTCGATGGCCGAGTCCAGGCTGCCCTGCCGCTGGCAGCGGCCAAGGACATCCCAGAGCGCAATGCCGTGTCGCTGCAGCATGGCCAGCCGCTGCGCGTACTCGTCCGGTGCGGGCTCATCCAGCAGGGCGCTCATCAGCGGCCAGAAACGGTTGCGTGGATGGGCGTAGTACTGGGTGGCCTCCAGCGAGGCCACGCCCGGCATGGAGCCGAGAATCAGCAGCCGCGGCCGCGCCCCGACCACCGGCGCGAACCCCTGCAGCACTTCAGTGCTCGGCGGCATTGCCGGGGAAGTGCGGCTTGGTGTCCAGCAAATAGATATCGAGCACGGCGAGCACGCGGGCAAAGACTTCACGCCACTCGGTGCGCCAGCGCTGCTGCAGCGCTGGGCCGCTTGCGGCCAGGCCGTATGCGGCCAGCCCGTCGGCGTCGGCCAGAAACAGCGCCCGGTACAGGTGGTAGGGCTGCGACACGATGATCAGGCGCTGGGCGCCGAAGACATCACGGGCCCGGCGGACCGAGTCCAGCGTCCGGCGCCCGGCATAGTCCAGCAACAGGGCTTCGTCGGGGACGCCCTGCGCGAGCAGGGCCTCGCGCATGCGTTGCGGCTCGTTGTAGTGAATGCTGGGGTTGGCGCCGCTCAGCAGCAGTCGCTGCGCCTTGCCGGCGTGGTAGAGCCGGGCGGCGGCCTGGATGCGGCCCTGAAAGTGCACCGAGGGTTCACCGTTCAGTGACCAGTTGCTGGTGCCCAGAACCAGCGCCATCGGCATCGCGGGAATGTTTTCCGGGATGGTGCTGATCTGGGCGCTGTAGCGCCGGATCATCACCAGGTTGGTCAGCGTCGTGGCGATCACCGCCAGCACCACGACTACCAGGGCCAGAAGCCCCATATACCGCAGCGGCTTCAAAGCAGAATGATGGTGCCGAGGCCGAGGAAGGCAAAAAAGCCGACCACATCGGTGACCGTCGTCAGAACCACCGAGCCGGCCAGTGCCGGATCCACCTTGAGTTTCTGCAGCAGCAACGGCAGGCCCACACCGGCAAAGGCTGCGCCGACCTGGTTCAGCAGCATGGCCAGGGCGATGACTAGCCCCAGCAGGACCGACTCGAACCACAGCGAAACGACCAGCCCGACCACCAGCGCCCAGAACAGGCCATTGATGCTGGCCACGGCGACTTCCTTGCGCAGTAGGGCCATCGCGTTGGCGCGGGAGATATGTCCCAGGGCTATGCCGCGGATCATCAGCGTCAGGGTCTGGCTACCGCCGATGCCGCCCATGCTGGCGACCACCGGCATCAGGACCGCCAGTGCGACTACCTGATCAAGCGTCGCTTCGAACAGGCCGACCACGCCCGCTGCGATAAAGGCCGTCATCAGGTTGATGCCGAGCCAGACCGCGCGCCGGGCGGCGCTGCGACGCACCGGGGCGAATACGTCATCTTCCTCGTCCAGGCCGACCTGCGAGAGGATGGTGTGTTCGGCTTCGTCCCGGATGACGTCCACCACGTCATCGATGGTGATGCGGCCGAGCAGCACGTTGCGTTCGTCCACGACAGGTGCGGACACCAGGTCACGGTTCTCGAAGCGGACCGCCACTTCCTTGGAGCTGAGCGTGTCCGGGATCGGCAGGAACTCGCGATCCATCAGTTCGCTGACGGTCTTGTCGGGGGCCTCGGTCACCAGCTCGGTGAGCTTCACCTGCCCCAGGAAGTGGCCGTAGCGGTCGACCACGAACAGCGCGTCGGTGTGGTCCGGCAATTCTCCGCGCATGCGCAAATAGCGCAGCACGACATCGATGGTGACATTGGGCCGGATACTGACCGTATCCGTGTTCATCAAGCCACCGGCGGTGTCGTAGTCGTACGACATCACCTGTTGCACGCGGGCCCGGTTGGCCTCGTCCATGGTGGCGAGAACCTGCTGGGTCAGTTTCTCCGGCAGGTCGTCGATGAAGTCGGCCAGGTCATCGATGTCCAGGCCTTCTGCCGCTGCGACCACGGCGTCCGTATCCATCTTGTCGATGAGATGGGAGCGCAGTTCCTCGTTCAGGTGCAGCAGGACTTCGCCGATATCGTCCGGGTCGACCAGCGCCCAGATGATCTCGCGTTCGCCAGGCGGGAGCGACTCGATGAGGCTGCCGATTTCTGCCGGGTTGAGGGACGCAAGGATCCGCCGGACCGGGCCTTTTCGGCCGGACTCGATGGCATCGCGCAGGTTTTCGATCTGGCGGCTCATGACGGCGGGGGGAAGCGGCTCGACACCGGAGGCAAGTGCGCGTGGATTATCTCAGGAAGGGGCCTGCGTGCGCCATGCGCTATGCTGCGTGCCGGGGGAAATTTCATCGTTATTGACCAATTTGGGGAGACATTGACTATGAGTGCAGCTACTCATGTACTGCTGTTGTTTGCGGCCTGGACCCTGTTCCTGGCCGTGATCTATGTTGGCTACCGCGTCGTGCTGGTGCTGACATTCAAGGAACGGGCCAATGCCTGGACGCGGGGTGCGCCGGAGCATGTGGACCCGGCAGTGATTACCCGCTTCAACCATGCCCACCTGAACTGCCTGGAAACCCTGCCGCTGTATGCCGCAGTGGTGCTGTTTGCTTACATGCAGGGGCAGTTGAGCGTGCTGGATGGCCTGGCCTACGTGTTCCTGGGTGCGCGGGTTGCCCAGGGCGTGATCCACGTGATTTCCACGTCACCCATCATGGTGTTCCTGCGTGCCAATGCGCTGCTGGTGCAGTGGGTGCTGCTCATCTTCTGGATGGTGCAGTTGCTGCCGTAGCCGCATTCGCACGATACTCTTTTCGGACCGGCAATCGTGCCGGTCTTTTTTTTGCCTGCGCGTACTGCCATGTCGAACTCGCCGGAACCGGCTGCCAATACCCAGCGCGAATGGCCTGTCATCCTGGGGCTGAGCGCGGGTTTTGCCCTGCTGATGTACCTGACCATCGGCCTGACCTTCCGCTTTTCCGGTTATGGCGAAGGCCTCTACGACCTGCACTACCTCGCAGGTGGCTGGCTCAATCAGGGCTGGCCAACCCCGGAGTTGTGGCGTCCGGGTTCCGCAGTGACGCATTACTACAACCTGGGCCTGGCGGCCTGGGGACGGGTCGGGGCGTTCTGGGGCTGGTCGCTCGGGGCGACCTATGTGCTGGGCCTGATGCTCGTCCCCACCGCCGTATTTGCGCTGGTTCTGGCGATGGCTGCCGGGGGCTGGGCCTTGCGGGCGCTGGTCGCCGCGGTCTGCACCTTTCCGGCCAGCGGCATCTCGCTCTGGCTGGGGCTGGGGTTCGTGGAATTGCCCGGCCACCTGCAGAACATGGGCCATGTGCGGCTGACCGAATGGGCGGACCGCGCCGGCGACGGCGC
>JBFHON010000051.1:0-12679 GCA_041593295.1 Oceanococcaceae bacterium
GCAGCCCCGCCCCCAGAAACAGGCTGCCTGCAGCAACAGCGGTCGCCAGCACACGCAGACGCATGTATTTGCGCGTGATCCTCCCGGCACGCAGGCTCGCCCCGTCAAAGGCCAGCAGAGCCAGCAAGCCACCACCGAGGACGAGGGCTTGCAGCGCCGGTGACGCCATGCTGGCCAGCCACACCACCAGCAGCGGCAGCGTGGTGAGCAGCGTCGCCCGCCCCGACGACTGCGCGCGAACGCGATCCATCCAGTGCGTGCCGCACATGAAGGCGAGAATCAGGCCGGCATAGGCCAGCCACAGCGAAACCACCGGACCACCCCGGCCCAGCAGCAGAAGAACCGGACCAAGCACGAAGGGCAGCATGCCCAGCACCGTCCACGTGGTCGCTCCCACCCCGGGCCAGTCCGGGTCGGCGGTTTCCTGTGTCTGCAGCCAGGCTTCCAGCTCCGGCTCGCCGCCCAGGAAGTCCTCACCCCGAAAAATCATCGGCAGGGAATGCCAGCGGTTGCGCTCCTGCATGGCGTGAAAGGCCTCCCGGTCCGCCCCCGACGCCATGCTCAGGGTCTGGCGCTCCAGCGGCAGTCCTCGCTGCGCAGCGAGGGTCTCGATACGCCGGATATCCGTGAGTTTGCTGGTGATCACACGCAGTGTGGGGGTTGGCATCAGTTTGTCCTCGTGGCCACCGGTGTACCCGGCAGCATGTCGCATTGGCGCAGCGCTTTTTGCCACAGGCGGACATGCTGCATCGCCGCCTCCTGCAGCTGCCGGTCAGCCGGGCTTTCGGCACTCCAGTAACGCCGCAGATAGTCTCGGGCGGGCGCCGCCAGCGTCGGCCCCAGCCGTGCCGCAAGCATTTCCAGATCGGCATTCATCGCATCCTTCGTGCGCCGGAGCCCACTCCAGGCCGGCTGAATGCGCCCGGCATAAAACTTGTGGAAGATCACCTCCATGATCCCGGCCCGCCGTGGCTGCAAGCCCGGCGGACACAGCGGCCGCCGCTCCAGGAAGCCCTGCATAACCGCATTGGCCCGCAGGAAACCCGCCGTCAGCGCAGCCTGCTCGCGCAACACGGCACCGCCGGCGCGCGATTCCTGCAAACGCTGCAGGATGCCTTCCCATTCGGCCGCTGGCGGGGGCCGACCGGCCAGGGCGCGGTCCACCGCAAGGCGCAGATCCCGCAGGGCCTGCCGCCCCACCTCGGGGTAGACACGGCCCACGCCTTGCAGTCCAAAAAAGTCCCGCATTTCTGCGCTAGCCAGACTGGCCCGCAACACGAATCGCGGCCAGTTCTGACGCTTTTCCAGCAGCAGCGCCTGCAGACCGGCCGTATCATCCTCGGGAAGCGTCCGGATGCATTGCTCCACGGCCACGGTCATTTCCCACTCGGGCTGCAACCGCTGCGATGCCGCCTGCACGCGCGCCAGCGTGGAATTGCGCTCAGCCAGACGGTTGGTCAACCCGCAGCGCACCAGACGCAGGGTTTGCGCGGCGTTCAGCCGAATATCCTCGGGATAGGGCCCGAGGTCACGTGAGCGCGGCCACAACGGCAACGTTGAGGGCTGCGTTGCTGACGCGGGCTGGTCCAGTGTCCGCTCAAGCCGGCGCACATAGTCATCGAAATCCGCCTGCACCCCGCCATTGCCGCAGGCACTGAGCAGCAGCATGCACAGCAGGCTCAGCCCACGGCGCGGAAATCCCCGGGAGACCACCTGCGGCAAGGCTCAGCCTCCGGCGGGCCCTGGTCGCGTCGCCGCGGCAGCGGCCAGTTCACAACCGAGCTGATGCCCGGACAGCCACGCCCCCTCGACGCGCCCCCCATTGAGCCAGTCGCCGCACAGCGCCAGCCCCTGATCCGCATCCCGATAAAAGCCGGGAGCCGCGCTCTGCGCCGGCCGTGCAAACCGCCAGCTCTGGGTGGCAACCGGCTGCAGCGTCAGCTCTCCCAGGCGCCGAAAAGCTCGCAACATGGACGCGTGCGCATGCTCAACGGCGCCCGTAGCAAGCGCCTCGGCACTGAAATCAGGCTGCGCATGCAGGGTCCACAATGCGCCGTCACCCCCGGGGTGGCCGGGCTTGCTGTGGTTGTTGGCCGCCCAGTCCAGCACCGGGTCGTTCATGAAAATGCCGTCGTAGTCCAGCGTCTCCTGCACCCGCACCACCATGCTCAGGCAGGGCGTCATGTCCGGCGAGCAGGTGCGCGGAAAGTGACCGCCCAGCAGTTCGCTGGCCTGTGGGCCCGGGATGGCAACCACCAGGCATGACGCCCTTTCGGCCTGCCCATCGGCATCCGTGACAACCCAGCAACTGCCTTCTCGCGCGACAGCAACGACATGGCACCCGGTCTGCAACTCACCGCCCGCAGCGACAACGGCCCCGGCCAGACTGCGTCCGAGCGCATTCATGCCCCCTGCACATACGTAGCGCCGATGGTCCGGCGAACTGGGTTGCAGGCTGCCGTCCTCACTGACGGCCCCCAGACGCCCCTGCCACAACTGAAAAACCGCCGCTCCGGGCAGTGCTTCCAGTGCCTCCCGGAAGCGGGCGTCGCGCTGGGTGAAATACTGCGCACCCAGGTCGAACCACGGCGCATCCGGCGCTGGCGCCGTGCGCCGGGTCGCACAGCGACCACCGGGACGACGCGCCTTGTCCAGCACCAGCACCGAGCGACCGGCCAATACCAGTTCTTGAGCGGCCGCGAGGCCGGCGACACCCGCACCGATCACGATCGCATCCCAGGTCGATTGCACATCGCATTCCTGTTTCATCCAGCGATTATTGTGAGGGGGCCGCGCCGACATGTATAGTTTTTGTACACGCTTACGGAGGTTGCCATGCGCCGCCTTGCACTCCCCCTGCTGCTCCTGAGCTTCCCCGCCTTCGCGCAGGATGCCCATTGCCAGGACATTGCTGCCCCCTTGCCACTCATTGGCACCAGCCCGCACACGAATCTCTGCGACTATTTCACCGGCGCCAAGGCGGTACTGGTGGTGAACACCGCATCCATGTGCGGCTTCACGCCCCAGTTCAAGGGCCTGGAGGCGCTCTATCAGCAGTACGCCAGCCAGGGGCTGCAGATCCTCGGCTTTCCCTCCGATGATTTTGGTGGCCAGGAACATGCGACAGCCAGCAAAACCGCCGAGGTCTGCTATCGCAACTACGGCGTCACCTTCCCGATGTTCAGCCAGGTCGATGTCAGCGGAGCCTCTGCGCATCCACTTTTTCAGCGTCTCAGTAGCAGCACTGGGGGCCCGCCACGCTGGAACTTCCACAAATACCTGATCGCGCCGGGCCACACCCAGGCCTTCGGCTCGCGCACCGCACCGGACAGCGCAGAAATGCGCGCAGCGATCGAGGCCCTGCTCGCGGCCGGCAAGGCGTTCTAGCCGTGGACAGCTCCCGCCCGCGAGCCGGCAGCCTCATCATTGGCGGCTTTGGCGGCATCGGGAGCGCGCTGGCAGCAGAGCTGGAACGGCGGGAGCCGGAAGGCCTTGTCCTGCGCAGCTCGCGCCAGCCACCTGAAGCCGACGGTCTGCGCCTCGACCTGGAAGACCCGGACAGCATGGAGCAACTGGCAGCAGCCCTGCCCGGCGTACTGCAGACCGGAAACGCCGAGCTGCGCCGCATTCTGGTCTGCAGCGGTACGCTGCACGCGCCGGAACAAAAACCGGAACGCCGGCTCGCCGACCTGCAGGCCGCCGCCTTCCAGCGGGTGATGAACATCAACGCACTCGGCCCGCTGCTGCTGGCCCGCGCATTGACGCCGCTACTCGCGAAGGACAGCCCCACAATGATTGCCGCCGTCTCCGCGCGCGTCGGCAGCATTGGCGACAACCGCCTTGGCGGCTGGTACAGCTACCGCTGCTCCAAGGCTGCCCTCAACATGGGCTTTCGCACGCTGGCGCATGAACTGCGACGCACCCACCCACAATGCACGCCGCTGCTGTATCACCCGGGAACGGTCGACACCGCGCTGTCGGCACCCTTCACCCGCCAGCCCGGCGCGCAACGAACCGTGTTCAGCCCGGCACAGGCGGCAGGTTATTTTGCCGATGTCATCGCCGCCCACTCGGACACCCATGAGCTGGCTTTTGTTGACTGGAAAAACACCGCAATCGACTGGTAGACCGGATCAGCCGCGTTCGTCTTCTTCGTGCCGCAGCAGTCGCGCAAGGGCGTCTTCCAGCACGGCCCTGGCATGCGCGGAAGCCTGGTGCAACTGCATGTGCAGCGACGCATCGGCAATGTTGCGAGACTCGCAATCGCGCGAATACTCCTCGAACGCCAGCAAGCGAGAGATCAGCCCCGTCAGGTGCTGCGGGCATTCACAGCGAATGGCCGAAGGCCGCTGACTGATCTGCTGCAGTTCCTGCGCACCAAAGCGCCGCGGCGGAACTGGCTGCCGCAACCAGGCCGGCAACTCATCGCCATCCGCCGGAACCGGGTCAGGCGCAACCCCCACCAGCGCCGGCAGTGTGCGCTGCAATTCCAGCCAGCGCAGCGGCGCAACAACGGTGTGGTAACCGGCCCGGTGGAGTCGCAGCAGGTTCTCGGCGGCACCGAACTGATACACCACCAACACCGCGCTGGGCGTGAAGCGTGAGCACAGACCCACCAGCATCCGATCCGTCTCCGGCGTGACGATGGACAGCTCGACAACCAGCGCATCGGCACTGACCGGCCCAGCCGCCATTGCCGCCTTGATATCCGGGTAGGAGGCCAGCACCACCATGCCGTCCTGGACCGAGGGCGCCTGCCCCCACGACCCCACCAGCACGACGCCGACCGGCCCGGCCCTCTCCGGCTGAAAGCCCGCCAGCCCACCCAGACGGCCGCTCAGCTCCACGTCCGAGAGCGCTGCAATCGTGGAAATGGCGTCGCCGGAATCCACCAGTCGTTTCAGCATGGCCAGCCGGGCGACCTGCGAACGACTGTACAAGCGACCATTGGAGGGCGTGCGATGCGGCTCCACCGCACCATAGCGACGCTCCCACACGCGGATCGTCACTGCCGGAATCCCGGTCAGCTTCTCCACCGCACCAATCTTGTAAGTCGGCTTGGTCATCAGCCCGGCTCCTTGCTCTTCGCACATTCAAGCATTGTTTGTATATGTTTTATTTGACTTGCACAAGTTTTGAACATATTATTCATTCCCGTGACCTGCCCCCGGGTCACTGTTGCTGTAAGCCGACTCCGCGTCGGCAGAACCTGCCACTCCAACATGGCAGTTTAGGCCGCGGCTTTTCCCCTCCCAGCCGCGGCCTTTTTTTCAGCCACCCGGTACAGGCATCATGAACATACGCATGCACGGGATTTCGCTGTGAACATCCTGATTACCGGCGCCAGCGGTTTCATTGGCCAGGCCCTGACGGCAGCGCTGGCAGCTGACCACCTCGTCTTCGGGCTCTCCCGGTCACCGCCCGCACCGGGCGCCGACCCACGGGTGCGCTGGCTGCAGAGCCCGGATGAGTTGAATGCACCGCTGAATGCGGTCATCAATCTCGCCGGCGAAAACATCGGCGCCGGCCGCTGGTCAGCTCGCCGCAAACAGGCGCTGCGTGACTCCCGGATCGCCTTCACGCGCCAGCTGCTGCAAGCCCTCGCGGACTCCGGTCAGCAGCCCTCCATCTGGATCAACGCCTCCGCCGTGGGTTACTACGGGTCCCAACCCGGAATGACACTGAGCGAAGACAGCCCGGCGGGCACCGATTTTGCCGCCCAACTGTGTGCCGACTGGGAACAGACCGTCACCCAGGCACCATCCCTGCAGCAGTGCCGCATCGTCCTGCTGCGCCTGGGCGTGGTCATTGGCCCCGGCGGCGGCGTGCTCGCGCAGATGAAACTGCCCTTTGCGCTGGGCCTGGGCACCGTGCTCGGCCCCGGCCATCAGCACATGCCCTGGATCAGTCGCACGGATGTCGTCCGCGCCATCCAGACCGCACTGACTGACAACACCTACAGCGGCCCCCTCAATCTCGTATCCCCGCAGTTCCAGACCCAGGCGCAGTTCAGCAATGCCCTTGCCGGCGCCCTGCACCGGCCCCGCTTCCTGCGCCTGCCCACACCGATCCTGAAACTGCTGTTCGGCGAAATGAGCACCATCCTGCTGGCAGATCAGCGGGTCAAACCCACGGCCCTGGATGCACGGGGCTTCACCTTCCGCGAGCCGATGCTGGCAGATGCCCTGGAAAACGCCTTGCACCCGCCGGCCTGAGGCCGGACCAGCAAACCCACCCCGCCACCGCGAAGGCGCTGCCACACGGACTCGACAGCCACCGGCGCGACAAGCATTATTGTCAGCATGACAAATTCCCCGAAGGCCAAGCGGCCTTATTTCCGGCGTGAAGACCGCCGCCGGCTGCTGCTGGAGACCGCGGCCGAGGTCGTCGAGACCGAGGGCTGGGCAGCCCTGACCATGAGCGCCATAGCCGAGCGGGGCGGCACCAGCCGACAACTGGTCTACCAGCACTTTCCGAACCTGGAAACCCTGCTCAACAAGACCGCCTGGCACATCTTCACCGACGTGATCCAGGGCACGCGGGCATCCGTTGCCCGACGGGGCAGCAACATTCAGCAGGCGATTGCCACGGCCGAGCAGATCTCCCTGGACCTGGCTCCGGGGCGCGCCGATGCGCTGTGGGCGCTGATCGCCGGAACCGCCGGAGAATCGGCCGAGCTGGTCGGCATGCGCCGCGGAATCCGCGAGATGATCCTGAAGATCTGGCAACCCCTCGTGCGCGACGCCCTGCAGCTCAGCGACACCGAGGCCCGCACGGTGGCCTGGTCGCTGGTCATGGGCTTCTGGGGCATGCGCCAGATGGTGCGCGATGGCGACATCACCCGCGAACAGGGTGTGGCCACCTTCAACACGCTGGTAGCCAGACTACTGTCCTGACCCCGCGACCAGCTGGAGACCCGCCATGACGGACCCTCACGCCCCGTACACGCTCTACAAGATGGATATCTCCTACTTCAGCGGCAAACTGGAGGCCTATCTGCGTGCCAAGGGCATTCCCTACCGCACGCAAACCGCCGACGCGCACGGACTGAAGGCGATCCACGCCGCGACCGGGGTGATGAAGGCGCCCGCACTGAAAACCGCTGACAAACTGTGGCTGTTCGACACCACCCCCACCATCGAATACCTGGAAACGCGCTACCCCGACAACCCCATCCTGCCTCCGGACCCGGCCCAGGCCCTTCTCGTCCGGCTGATAGAGGACTATGCCGATGAGTGGCTGTGGCGACCGGCCATGTGGTGGCGCTGGGAACCACTCCCCACCCGCAAGGCACTGGGATGGCGGATTGCACTGGAGGTGAATCCGCCCGGCATCCCCCACCCGCTGATGGCCTGGCTGTTTGCCCAGCGACAACGCCACACCTGGATCTGGGGCGACGGTGTCAACGCCCGCAACGCCGCGGCGGTTCGCGACCTGTATCTGCACGAACTCGACTTTCTGCAGCCCCTGCTGGCCCAGCGGCCTTTTCTGCTGGGCGATCAGCCCAGCCTCGCGGACTTTGGTTATTTCGCTTCCATGTTCCGCCACTTCGGCAACGACCCTGACCCGGCCGAGGTGATGCGTCGACGCGCCCCCGCTGTCTACGCGTGGCTGGCCCGACTGTGGAACCACACCCCGGCAACGGCTGGTGACGCCCCCCGGTGGCAGGCGCCCGAGGGCCCGGAATGGGCGCCGCTGTGGCGACGGGTCTGCGGTGATTACCTGCCCTACCTGGCCCAGAACGCCGCCGCCTGGCAGGCCGGGAAAAAACGCTTCCGCTCGCAGGGAGCCACATTGAGCTTTGATGGCACGGTGACAGTTCGCTACCGCGTCTGGTGCCTGCAACGACTGCAGCGCGCTTTCGCCGCGCTCGATGCGCAAGCGCAATCCCGGGTCCGCGCACTGCTCGCCAACTACGGCGACATGGCCGCATTGACGGCCCCGGAAATCGACTCCGGCCTGGATGCGCTGTATCAATTGCCCCGCCCGGAAGGCACACACCGGCTCAGCCTGTGGCGGTCGATCTGGGGACAGCCGCGCGACTAGTCCGCCGCGGGCACCTGCGGCGGCCAGGCGCTGGCATCCACGGTCTGCCGGTAACCATGCCAGGCCGCATGACCCAGCAGGGGCAGCACCACCACAAAGCCGATGTAGGCCGTCAGCACGCCCAGAAGCACGCCGACCCCGATGCAGATTGCCCAGAACAGCATGGCCGGCTTGTTGCGCAGCGTGGCGTTGACGCTGGTCACGACGGCCGTCACGGTGTCGCAGCGCCGGTCCAGCAGCATGGGCAGGGAAAAGGCGCTGGCCATGAAGATGACCGCACAGAAAACCGAGCCGATGGCGCTGCCAATACCCAGAAACCGCAACCAGTCCATCAGACCCGGCTGGTCACCGGCCGGGAAAAAGATGTGAACCATGGTGGCCGCCCGCGCCCAGATCAGCGCAACAACCAGCAGGATCAGCGCAAACACCATCGCATCACCCAGCGCCTTGCCGGCATCGCGAAAGGTGGCGCCCAGCGTGACCTCAACACCCCGCTCCAGACGATTGCTGATCGCGTACAGACGCAGGGCCAGCAACGGCCCCAGGAACACGAAACCGCTCATGACACCCAGATAAATGCCGATGCGCCCCAGGTACCAGGCCGCAACCGTGATGGCCACGCTGATCGCAAACATGACCAGGCCATAGAACAGGCTGGGTCCCGGTGCCCGACGCATGTCCTGCCAGCCCGCGCGCAACCAGCCCCAGGCCGCATTCCACGGCAGCGGCCGGCAGGGCGCCAGCAGCGGCAGGCCGGCAGGCTCTGCGTTGTTGCTCACGTTATGCCTCCGTTCATGACACGCGCTGCACGCGGGCCTCTTGCAACCACCTCAGAATACGCTTTTCCAGCCAGAACTCCGGCAACCCCCAGCGCCCGCGGCCAATAAAGCCGACATGCCCGCCGTGACTTGCCATTTCCAGCCGCACCGTGGCGGATAGATCATCCGGCTGTGGCGCGATGGTCGGGTCCATGAACGGATCATCGGCGCTGTGAATGATCAGCGTCGGGCAGCGGATGTCGGCGAGAAAATTCCCGCACTGGGTCTGCTGGTAATAATCCTCGGCATTGCGGAACCCATGCAGCGGGGCGGTCCAGGCATCGTCATATTCGCGAAAACCGGGTGCACGCAGGGCCCCGGCCAGGTCCACCCGCGGCGGCAGATCGACCACCGCCGCCTTCTGCTCGACCATGACCTTCAGGCTGCCCAGCAGGCGCCGCTGATAGACCCGGGAAAAACCCCGGTTCAGTCGGCGCACGCAGGGCTCGAGGGCGAAGGGAACGCTGGCCGCAACAACCAGGTCCGCCAGATGCCCGGCCCCGGCTTCGCCGGCGGCCTTGAGCACGATATTGCCGCCCAGCGACCAGCCCACTGTGGCCAGCAGTGAGCCCGGGTAACGATCACGCAGTTCCGCCAGCAGCTGGTGCAGGTCCCGGGTATCGCCCTGGTGATAGTTGCGCGCCAGCCGGTTTGGCTGCGGGCCGGCACCGCGCAGCTGAAGGACCAGACCGGCCCAGCCAGCCCGCTGCAGCTTGCGCGCCGTACCGCGCAGGTACTTGGACTCGAACCCGCCGGTCAGGCCATGCACCAGAATGGCGACCGGCTGCCCGGCCCGGGGCCGTGCAAACCAGCCCAGGTCGACGAAATCCTGATCTTCGGTCTCCCAGCGCTCCACATCCAGCCCGATCCGGGGAGAGGGCCGGAACAGGTTCGGGACCAGCGTCTGCAGGTGCGCATTGCGGAACAGCGGGTGCGGCCTGAAGCCGGCCGCCGTGACCACTCCGCGCCCCCGGGAACTCAAAGCGTTTTCAGGTATTCGAGTATTGCCCGCCGCTCGGCATCGCTGAGCACATCGGTGAAGGCATGGCCCTGATTACCGTTCCCGAGAATGCGGCTATCAAACACCAGACGCTTCTCGAATGCGCCCGGTTGCGGGTCCAGCCAGGCCAGATATCCGGTGTAGGAAATGTTCTGGTTGAGGAAGTTCATGACCATCTGATAGATCGACGGCCCCTCGTCCTGGACCGGGTTGCAGTTCAGGAAGGGCTCGCCGGGCAAGTCTGCGCAGTCCAGCGCGGCGTGTTTCCAGCCCAGCGCCTGCTGATCGTAGGCCTGCGCGAAGCGCTGATCGAAGCCGACAATCCCGTCCACTTCCTGCAATTGACGCTGCCAGATTGCCGGACGCTGGCTGGAGTCCAGAACGGCCTCGATGGTGGGCACGGAGCCGTTGTGGAAATAGGGTGCGGTCGCCCAGACGCCGTACAGCGGCGGTGCCTGGTAGCCAATGATGTCCTTCTTCCAGCCACACAAACCGACCGGGCGATTGATGGCCACATCGTCGACGAACTCCGTCAGCGGGTCCTTGTCCTCCGGCGCCACGTAACCGTCCGCACCCTCCGGGTAAGCCCAGTAGGTGCTATCCCAGCCGGTCCGCAGGGTACTGGTCAGCATGTCACTGCGGGCCGGGTCGGTACCGATGACGTCCAGCGTCGACACATGCGATGCGATGCCCTCGAACACCGGATCGGACAGGAAGGCCGGATCATTGACGTAGCGCGGCGAATAGGCCCCGTGACAGCCCGCACAGGAGCCATTGCCACCGTCCGGTCGCGGCTGGTCTGCATTGCCGGGCTCGGCCCAGAGGTCCTTGCTGTGGAACAGGATCGCCCCCACCTCGGCCAGACGCGAGTCGACCTGCGCCGGCCATTCCGGCGATTGCAGGGTCAGGAAGTACGCCTCCAGGTCCTGGTCCCACTCCTCTATACGGCTGCGGTAGTAGACGCCATCGGCAGAAAACAGCTCGCCCAGCTCCCCCGGTCCCGCCGCCATGATGATGCGGGTGCTGTCATTGGAGACCCCGGAATCAAAGAACTTGCGCGGGCGGGAACCCATGTTCCACCACGGCGGGGTGTCCTGCGTATGCGCCAGCGGGTGGGCAACATCCAGCACCCCCTGCACGCCCCCCGGGGTGAGGTATTTGGCCGGATTCGGGTTCAACGCCAGCGAATCCAGATCGAGAATGGTGTTCAGGAACTCGAAAGCACCGACGGCGTTGTTCTGCCCGCGCTGGCGGATTCCGATATTGAAGATGGTGTTGGCATCGACCCCGGGCCCAAGGCCCTCCAGCGGCGTCCCCACGAATGGCGAACCATCACGCCCGGCCATCGGCACATCAAAGTTGTTGTTACCCAGGCCCAGGCTCTGCATGCCGATCAGGGTCGCCTCACCGGCGGCAGGGTCACCAATCTGCCCGCCATGACACTGAAAACAGGCGGCGGTACCGATCATGCCTGTCCAGTTGCCGGTGTCATCGCGCAGCTGGCGCAGGCCCAGCGGCAATTGCCCCGATCCGCCAGCAGTGGCATTCGGGTCTTCGCCGGGCAGCGGGTACGGATTGGGGAACGGCGCAAAGTTCAGCCCGTAGCGCAGGGTGTAGAGCTGGTCGAAATTCTCCGGGCGCTCGCTGAAACCCCATTTTTCCCAGGTGCTGTTGAACTCCTCGGCGCTGTAGGCCGCAACCGGCAGCTCATCCACCAGGAAGTGCAGACCCCGCTCGGCGCGGGCACGAAACTCGCCACAGGTCTGTGCCTGCTGCTCCGCGACCGGCAGATTCGCATGGCAGTCTTCCCACCAGCCGTTGAAATACACGTTCCCGCCTTCGTTGACGCCGGGCAGAATGCGGCTGCGGGGGTCGGGCGGCAGCACGGCCGCATCCGGTTTGTCCGCGCAATAGGCGGTCCACAGGTGTTGCCCACGCTTGCTCCCCAGCAGCGGGAAACTGTCGGCCCGGGTGTCGGTCCCGGCCGGGGTGCTCCGCGCATCCAGCGCCAGGTCCCGCCCTCCTTCACACGCCGTAACGGCGACCAGACAGACCAGACTCAAGACTTGTACGCGCATGTTGTGCTCCCTTCGACCCTCTGCAGGCCGAGGCTGCGAGATGACATTCGTAATTTGAATTTTGTCACTTTTTGCACAGGGACACCATCCCGCCCGGCCTAAATACCGCCAGAACTGCGCTGTCAGCGCCGCGGGTACACGCGCTGAAGATGGGCGATGTAGTGCCGGGCGAAGGCTTCCAGATCACCGGCATCCCGGTAGCTGGTGATTTCCACCAAGACCGTCCGGTCATGCATCACCGCCGCCTTGTCCGGCAGCAGAAAACCGGGCACCCCATCCAGCGGGCGTGATCCCTCCTGCACCAGCGCGGGGTAACGCCGCTCCCAGTCCCGCTGCAGGTTCGCCGGCCGGTCATAAATGTTCACCTTGACCCGGAACCCCCCACCGGTTGTCCGGGGGTACTTGAAATAGCCCGTCGCCCGAATGCCCATCTGCGCCAGATGCTCCCGCTCGACCGCAGCCCGCCCCTCGACAGCGGGGTCGACGGTGTTGCGAATCATGGACTTGAGCTCGATGCGCTCGATCTGGAAGCCCTCGGGCGCCGGCATGATAAGTGCATCGAGGCTGACGGTGATCGGGGCCGGACCCTTCGGAGTGCAGCCTGCGGCACCAATGAGCACGATGAGACTCGTCAGTCGCGTCAACCATCCTGGTGCCTTGCACCAGGATGGTGAGGATTTTGCGTATGCCTTCATGCGGTTTATTATGCAACGCTGCCGCCAGCCGTACTCCAGAGC
>JBFHON010000052.1:0-12540 GCA_041593295.1 Oceanococcaceae bacterium
GACTCCACCGCCGCCGGCCGGGCCGGCGCCGCGATGAAGACCCAGAGCAGGTACGACAGCACCAGGACCAGTCCGGGCAGCAGCGCCCCGGCGAACAGGTCACCAACCGATACGGTGTCGGTACTGAATACGCCCATGCGCAGCTGCGCCTGCTGGTAGGCCGAGGACAGCACATCGCCCAGCAACACCAGCACGATGGACGGAGGAATGATCTGCCCCAGAGTACCGGCGGCCGCCACGGTCCCGGTGGCCAGCGCAGGGGGATAGCCCTCCCGCAGCATGATCGGCAGACAGAGCACGCCCAGCGTGACCACGGTGGCCCCGACAATGCCGGTGGAGGCGGCAAGCAACGCCCCGACCAGCACCACCGTATAGCCCATGGCACCCCGTCTTCCGCCCCACAGACCGCTCAGCGCATGCAGCAGGTCCTCGGCGAGGCGCGCCCGCTCCAGCACCACACCCATGATGATGAACAGCGGCACCGCCACCAGCGTTTCGTTGGCAAAAATGCCCCACAGCCGGGAGGAGTAATCCAGCATCGTCGCGGCATCAAAGACCCCGGTCGCGACCCCGCCGATTCCGAACCACAAGGCCACGCCGCCCAGCGTCAACGCCACCGGGAAACCCAGCAGCAACACGCCGCAGGCCACCACGAACATCAGCAGGGCAATCATGCAGCCCTCTCCCCGGCCTCGGCCACTCCGCGCCGGCATGTCCACAGCGCCGCCAGCAGCAGTTGCACGGGGAATACCAGCAGCACGGTTTTCAGCACCCACAGCCAGGGCAGACCGCCCGGTTCAGCAGAACTCTCGCGCCGCTCCCAGGCAACCGCGACATACTCATGGCAGGACCACAGCACAAACAGTGCGAAGGGAACGGCCAGCAACAAGGTGCCGACCCGGTTGAGCCAGAGCTGGCGCCCGGCGCTCCAGCGGCCGTAGAAAATGTCGATCCGTACATGGCCATCGCGCTGCCAGGTACCGGCCAGCCCCAGGGACAGGGCCAGTGCGTGCAGGTACATCACCCCTTCCTGCACCGCGATCGAGTTCAGTCCGAAGCCATAGCGAACAATCACCACGCCGGCACAACTGAGCACCATCAGCAGCAGGCAGGCCGCCGCCAGATGAAAACCCGCATTGTTCACGCCGGCAAGCCCGCGCATGACTCCCCCTCCGGCGCGCACTACAGGGGAACCTCGTTCTCCCGGTGCCAGACCAGCAGGCGCTCGAAGTCACCCGGGTCCTTGCGGTAGGTCAGTTCCCCGTCCCGCGGGAAGTGCCAGTCCTGCAGCCGCGACAGCCAGAAACGCAGTGCCGCACGGCGCAGGGCCATGGACCACAGCTGCCTTTCCGCGGCGACCAGGGGCCGCGACTGCTGGTAGGACTGCAGCAATGCCGAGGCCACCGAGCCACGGGCGGAATGCCCGGCATTGAGTACCCAGTCATTGAAACTGACGGCCAGGTCGTAGATCCAGGCCCCGTCACAGGCGTAATAGAAGTCGATCAGGCCGGTCAGACGGTCCTCGTCAAACAGCGCGTTGTCGCGGAACAGATCCGAGTGAATGACCCCGTGCGGCAGGCTGGCCCAGTCGATGCCCTGCTGGGCTTCCAGTTCCGTGTTCAGCAACTGCGCTTCGTCGGCGCTGAGCTTGTCGCCCAGTTGTGCGCGGACCTCCTGCATCCACTCCAGCCCCCGGTCGCTGATCCGCTCCTGCGAGAACTCCGCCAGCGCCAGATGCATCTGCCCCATGACGGCACCGAGCTGCGCCACCTGCAGACCATTGGGAACCACCACCCCGCCGCCGGAGAGGCGCGCGACCAGACTGGCCGGCCGGCCGTTCAGTTCACCCAGCACCCCGCCGTCACGGCGATGAACCGGCGCCGCGCTGGGCAGCCCGGCATCGGAGAGCCGCTCCATGACCGCCAGAAAATACGGCAGGTCTTTTTCCGGCGTGCGCTCGAACAGCGTGAGGACGAAGCGGTTGGTGGTGGTACGGACAAAGAAATTGGTGTTCTCGATGCCCTCGGCAATACCGCTGTACTCGAGCAGTTCCCCGACCCGGTACTGGCCCAGAAAACTGGAGAGCTGCTCTGCGGTAACCGGTGTAAATACACTCATTTTTCTGAAGCTTCCATGCGCTTGAGAAAGACACTGATCTGTCGCTCGATCTGCTTGTCGCCCTGTTCGGCGGCCGCCGCGAGACCCCGTTCGAACCAGCGCCGGGCAGCCTGCGGGTCACCCAGCGCCTGAGCCGCCTGACCCGCAGCGAGCAGAGCGGCAGAGTAGCGACTATTGCCATCGATTGCTTGTTGCGCATATTCCAGCGCCGCCGCGAAGTCCTTGTCCCGCAAGCAGAGCTGGGCCAGGGCCAGCGCCAGTTCCCCCCGTTCCGGGTGCGCGGCCAGCAGCTTCTGCAGACGCTCGCGCATGCCTAGCGCCGCCAGAAGGCCGGGGTGAAAACCACCAGCAGGGTAAAGATTTCCAGCCGCCCGAGCAGCATGCCGAAAATCCCCAGCCATTTCGCCGGGTCGCTGACGGAGGCAAAGGTGGTGCTGATCTCGCCCAGCCCCGGACCCAGGTTGTTGAGCGTGGCCGCAACGGCGGAAAATGCCGTCACCTGATCCAGCCCACTGAGCATGAACAGGATGGTCATCGCGACCATGATGGCGGCGTAGACCGAGAAGAAGCCCCACACCGCCTCGATGACCGTGTTCGGGATCGCCCGCCGGCCGAGCTTGACCGGCACCACGGCCGCCGGGTGCACCAGTCGCGACACCTCGCGCGCGCCCTGCTTGGTCAGCAGCAGCACCCGGATCATTTTCAGACCGCCGGTGGTGGAACCGGCCGCGCCCCCGATGAAGCTCATCAGGATCATCAGGAACGGCAGGACATTGGGCCAGCTGTCCACCGGGGCCAGGCCAAAGCCGGTGGTGGTCGCATGGGAAACCACCTCGAAGGCCGCCACCGTGATCGACTCGGCCGGGTCGGTAATGACCCGGTAGGCCACCAGCAACACCGCCGTCGACAACGCGACAGCCCCATAAATCGCCAGCAGGGCACGGGTCTCGGGGTCACGCAGGTAGTTCACGACCCCGCTGAAACTGCCCGCGCGCACCACCGCGAAATGCAGGCCGAAATTGATGCCGCCAATCACCATGAAGATGGTGCACACCCAGGCAATCAGCGAACTCTCGAAATAGGCCATGCTCGCGTCATGGGTCGAAAAACCACCCGTGGCAATGGTGCTGAAGGAGTGCATCAGCGCATCAAAGGGGGTCATTCCGGCGGCCCAGTAGGCCAACGCACACAGCAGCGTCAGCGCCATGTAGATTTCCCACAGCGCCTTGGCCGTTTCCGTGATCCGGGGCGTGAGCTTGTTGTCCTTCATCGGCCCCGGGGTTTCCGCCCGGTACAGCTGCATACCACCGACACCCAGCATCGGCAGAATGGCGACGGCCAGCACGATGATCCCCATGCCCCCCAGTAACTGCAATTGCTGGCGGTAGTACTGAATCGCCAGCGGCAGCTCATCAATCCCGGCAAACACCGTGGCGCCCGTCGTTGTCAGACCGGAGACCGACTCGAAGGCCGCATCGGTAAAGCTCAGGCCATCGGCGCTGATGAACGGCAGCGCACCGTACATGCCCAGTACCCCCCAGAACGCCACCACGATCAGGAAGCCGTCCCGCAGCCGCAGGTCACGCTCCAGGTTGCGCACCGGAAGCCACACCAGCACCCCGGTGATCAGCGTCATCAGGAAGGCGCTGAGAAAGGCGGCCACCGCCTCACCGTCGACCAGCGCAATGGCCAGCGGGATCAGGTGGGTCAACGAAAACAGCATCAGCAGCAGCCCCAGGACCCGCTGCACGGCGGCATAGGGGTGCTCGGCCAGCAGCCGTAACAGATTCTCGCTCACAGGAAGTGCGGGTCCGCCTGAAACAGCCGCTCCACCTCGGTCAGGTGGCGACGGTCGACGATGAACAGGATCACGTGGTCCTCGGCTTCGATCACGGTGTCGTGGTGCGCCATCAATACCTGCTCGCCGCGCACGATCGCGCCGATGGTGGTGCCCTTCGGCATCGGGATTTCGCCAACACGCCGGCCGACCACCTTGGAGCTGCTCGCATCCCCGTGGGCAATGGCCTCGATGGCCTCTGCAGCACCCCGCCGCAGGCTGTGCACCCGCGCGACGTCACCCCGGCGCACGTGCGACAGCAGCGCGCTCACGGTGCTCTGCTGTGGCGACACCGCGATGTCGATGACGTGCCCTTCCACCAGGTCCATGTAGGCCGGGCGGTTGATCAGCGACATCACCTTGCGGGCGCCAAGGCGCTTGGCCAGCATCGCCGAAAGAATGTTCGCCTCGTCGTCGTTGGTGACGGCGATGAACACGTCCGTGCTCTCGATATTCTCATCGAGCAGCATGTTTTCGTTGGCCCCGTCCCCCACCAGCACGATGGTGTTCGACAGGTGCTCGGACAGATATCGCGCCCGGTCCCGGTTGTGTTCCACGAGACGGACGCGGCAGCGGGTTTCCAGGGCCCGCGCCAGCCGGAAACCGATGTTGCCGCCGCCGACGATGACCACCCGCCTGACCGGCTGATCACTGGTCCGCAGTTCGGCGATGACCTTGCGGATATCGGCTGCGGCCGCCACGAAGAAGACCTCGTCCTCGGCCTCGATCAGCGTATCGCCCTCGGGGATGATCGGCTGCCCGCGCCGGTAGATCGCCGCCACCCGGCTGTTGACGCCGGGGATGTGGGTGGCCAGCTCCCGCAACTGCTGCCCGACCAGCGGCCCGCCGTAGTAGGCCCGCACCCCGACCAGCCGCACCAGGCCATCGGCGAAGTCCACCACCTGCAACGCACCGGGGTGTTCGATCAGGCGGACGAAATAATCCGTGACCAGCTGCTCGGGGCTGATCTGCATGTTGACCGGGATGGAGTCATCCTGGAACAGCATTTCGGCATGGTTCTGATACTCGCTGGAACGCACCCGCGCGATGCGCGTCGGGGTCTGGAACAGCGTGTAGGCAACCTGGCAGGCCACCATGTTGGTTTCGTCGCTGTCGGTGACGGCGATCAGCATGTCGGCGTCACGCGCACCGGCGCGAATCAGCACCTCGGGGTGGGATGCAAAGCCGTGAACACTGCGAATATCCAGGCGGTCCTGCAGCTCGGCCAGCAGTTGCGGGTCGATGTCGACGACGGTGACATCGTTGCTTTCCTGCGCGAGCGTATCGGCCAGGGTCGAACCCACCTGCCCCGCGCCGAGGATGATGATCTTCATGCGGTCGCTTCGGGCTTCGTCAGACGCGCGTAGTAAAAGCCATCCCAGGCTCCCCCGGGGGGAATCCGCCAGCCACACTCCAGGGCTTCGCCCGCCGGCAGTTCCAGCGCGTCACATGCCACACCCGGATGCGCTTGCACGAATTCCTTCACCACAGCCTCGGTCTCTTCCAGCAGGATTGAGCAACTTGCGTACAGCAGGATGCCACCCGGCCGGAGCAGCGTCCACGCATGCGCCAACAGGGCTTTCTGCTCGGCAACCAGCCGCCCGATGTCGCCTTCACGGCGCAACCAGCGAATCTCCGGATGGCGACGCATGATGCCGGTCGCGCTGCAGGGCACATCGAGCAGAATGCGATCGAATTCCTCGCCCTCGAACTCCTGCAGATGCGTGGCGATGCAACGCGCGGATACACCCAGCCGCTGCAATCCTTCGGCAACATCCTCGAGTCGTTCCGGGTCGGCATCCAGAGCCGTCATCTGCAGACTGGGCTCGCATTCCAGCAGGTGCGCGGTCTTCCCACCCGGGGCAGCGCAGGCGTCGAGCACGGCCTGCTGCGGCTCCACCTTCAGCAAGCCGGCAGCCAGCTGGGCACTGGCGTTCTGGACCGAAACCACGCCCTCGTCAAAACCGGGCAGGCGTGCCAGTTCCACGGCCTGGGTCAGCAACAGCCCGCCCTCGCCGACCGGCTGCGGGGCCAGACCCTGCTCTTCCAGCGCGGCGGCATATTCGGCCAGCGTCGTTTTCTGCAGGTTCACCCGCAAGCCAAATGGCGGCGGGGTGTTGCTGCCGGCAATCACAGCGGGCAGCTGTTCGCCCCAGGACCGACGCAGTTTCAGCAGCAACCATTCGGGCATGCCGGCCTCGATGGCATCCCGGCGCACGCCGGAAAGCTCGGGCAGCGGCAGTTCACCCCGCGTGGCCCGACGCAGGATCGCGTTGACCAGCCCGCGCAAGGGCTTGGGCGCGGCATCGACCGTGGCGCTGACCGCTGCGTGGTCGGCCATCTCCGGGTCCTCGATCTGGGCCAGCCCGAGGATCAGCAGGTCGTGCAACCAGCGCGGCTTGGGTGCGCGCTTGAGTGCCGGCTTGAGCCGGGCATCCAGCCGGTTGCGCTGGCGCAGCACCTGCCCGGCCAGACGCCGTGCGAATGCGCGGTCCGCCGGCAGCAGGTCCTCGCTACCGGCCTCGGCCAGTGCGTCCGGCAGCGACGCACCGAAACGAACGGCGTCCAGCGCCAACGCGGCAACCCGCCGGCTGGCAGTGCCTGCATTTTCACGGGACGCTGCCCAGGGGTCGGTCAAGAATCTTCTCCGTTCGGGGTTGATGCCGCCAGCATGTCGCCGGGGCGCAGTTGTCGGCTGTTCAGGGCGTCACGGGCGGGGAGCCGTTTGCGCCCTGGCCATTGCAATTCCGGTACCCGCAGCACGCCGTCACCGGTGGCAATGCTCACGCCGTCTGCATCAATGGCCAGGATTTCCCCGGCCGCTGCGGCTTCTGGCGCAGCAGCGGGCAGTACCTCGGCACCGCCCATCAGGCGCAGCGGCTCATCCCCGTGCATCACCGTCACGACCGGCCAGGGGTCAAATGCGCGGATCTTGCGGGCCAGGCTCTCGGCGGGGTCGCTGAAGCCGACCCGCGACTCGGCCTTGGCCAGCTTGTGGGCGTAAGTCACGCCCTGCTCGGGCTGAGGTGCAGCCCTAAGTGCACCCGCAGCCAGCTGACCGACCCACGCCGGCAGATGCGCGCAGGCCAGCTCACAGAGCCGGTCGTGCAACTGCCCGCCGGTCAGTGTGTCCTCGATGGGGGTCTGCACCCGGGCCAGCACCGGGCCGGTATCCAGGCCGACATCCATCTGCATCAGGCACAGCCCGGTTTCCCGGTCACCGGCCTCGATGGCGCGCTGTATCGGTGCCGCGCCACGCCAGCGTGGCAGCAGCGAGGCATGCACGTTGACACAACCGTGAGCGGGAATTTCCAGTACCTCGCGTGGCAGCAGCAGACCGTAGGCAATCACGATCATCAGGTCCGGCTGCCATGCACGCAGCACCTGCTGGTGCTCGTCCGTCTTCAGGTTGGGCGGGGTCGCATGTTCCAGGCCATGATCCAGCGCGACCTGCCGCACCGGGCTCGGGGTGAGCTTGCGCCCGCGCCCGGCCGGCCGGTCAGGCTGCGAGAGCACCCCGACGACTTCGGCACCGGCAGCGATCAGCGCCTGCAGGGGTTTCGCGGCGAACTCCGGCGTGCCGGCAAAAACAATGCGCATGCAGGCTACCGGCGTCGCATGCTGCGTTCGAGCTGCTTGCGGATTCGATTGCGCTTGAGGTTGCTCAGGTAATCGACGAACAGCTTGCCATCGAGGTGGTCGATTTCATGCTGGATGCAATGAGCCAGCAGACCATCGGCCTCGAACTCCAGCGGCTTGCCGTCCTTGTCCAGCGCCCGCACCAGCACGCTGGTGTAACGCCGCACCAGTTCATGGGCGCCGGGCACCGACAGGCACCCCTCTTCCAGATCGCAGGCGTCCTTGCCCGAAATGATTTCCGGGTTGATGAGGACCAGCGGCTCCTGCTTGCCGTCACTGACGTCAATCACGCTGAAGCGTTCGTTGATTCCCACCTGCGGCGCGGCCAGGCCGACACCGGGCGCGGCGTACATGGTTTCGAACATGTCGTCGAAGGTTTTCCAGTACGACTTGTCGAATCGGCCGACCGGTTTGGCCATCCGGCGCAGACGCGGATCGGGGAATTGGAGGATCTCAAGTTCAGCCATGGGCTCGGTTCTGGGCAAATTTGGTTTTTCGCACGCGTCAAAACTGCTACATTCGCCCACATACTTTCTGCAAGGCTTGGCAATAAAGTCATGACGCGGCTGCGGCATTTTCGCACGATGGTGTTCCTGGTGTTGGCTCTGGCCTGCGGGCTGGCCCGCGCCGAGGTCATCGCAATCAATCCGCAAATCGATGCGGAATACGTGGTCAAGAAGGGCGACACCCTCTGGGACATAGCCGCGTACTACCTCCAAGCGCCCTGGGAGTGGCCACAGGTATGGCAGGTGAACCCGCAAATTGCGAACCCGCACCTGATCTACCCCGGCGATGTGCTGGTACTCAGCTTCATCAACGGGCGGCCGGTGATTGGCCTGCGCCAGGACAGCCTGCAGAAACGGCTGTCCCCGAGCGTGCGTCGCACCAACCTGAGTGAAGCGGTACCGCCCATTCCGCTGGACGCAATCGGCGCCTTCCTCAATGGCCCCCGCATCATCGACACCAGCGCCTGGGAACTGGCGCCGTACCTGCTGGCCTTCGAGGACGACCGCCTGCTGGGCGCGGCCGGCAATGCGGCCTATGCGCGCAACCTGCGCGACCAGACCGATCGCTTCTGGCAGGTCCTGCACAAGGGCCAGCTGATTCGTGACCCTGAAAACGGCAAGAAACTCGGTTACGAGTGCACCCCGGTGGGCGCCATCGAACTGACCGCCTTTGATGACCCGGCAACCGGTCGCATCACCCGGGTCGAGCGGGAGATCCTGCGCGGCGACCGGCTGTTCACGCAGGCAATGAAGCCCCTGCCCGGCAGCTTCATGCCCACCGCGCCGGAGCAGAAAGTCGACGCGCTGATCGCGGCGGTCTATGACGGCCGCACCACAGCCGGCCAGTATCAGATCGTCGCCCTCAACCGGGGCCGCAACGCCGGCCTGGAACTCGGCCATGTGCTGCAGATTCACCAGGATGGCGGCAGCACCTTCGACCCCACCAAGCCCACCTTTCGCGAGGTCAAGCTGCCCTCGCTGGAAATTGGTCAGCTCATGGTGTTCGACGTGAGCGAGAAGCTGTCCTATGCCCTGGTCATGGAGGCCTCACGCGGGGTACGCCGGGGCGACAAGGCGACCGAGCCCCGCTCCTGAGCCCAGCGCTGCATGACACCTGGCTGGCGCTGAGTCTGGCGCCACGCGGCCTGCAACGCACGCTGCGCGAATCGCTGGCAGCCGGTCACGACGCGCAAAGCACCCTGACAACCGTACGCGAGCTGGCCCGCCGCAAGGCAGCCGAGTCCGCGGCCCTGGCATCCAGCCTGCAGGCCTGGCTGCAGGGGCCACCGCCCGCCCAGCTCGAGGCCAGCAGGGCCTGGCTGGACGGCGGCCCCAACCGGCATTTCATCACCTGGGGCGAGAGCACCTGGCCACCGGCATTCCGTGGCCTGCGCGGGATGCCGATCACGCTGTATGCCGAGGGCGACATCGGGCTGCTCAAGCACCCGCAACTGGCCATTGTCGGCAGTCGCAACCCCACACCGACCGGTGGCCGCATTGCCGAACGGCTGGCCTTTCAGCTTGCCGAAGCCGGCGTCGGCATCGTCTCGGGCCTGGCTACCGGCATTGATACCTGCGCCCATCTGGGTGCACTCCGTGCCCAGGGGATCACCGTGGCTGTCTGCGGGCGCGGGCTGGATGAGGCCTACCCGAGCAGCAACCGGCGGCTGGCCACGCAGATCGCCGAAAGCGGCCTGCTGCTGAGTGAGTACAGCCCGGGAACCCCGCCGCAGCGGGCCTTTTTTCCCGCCCGCAACCGCATCATCGCCGCCCTGGGACGCGGCACGCTGGTGGTCGAAGCCACCCTCAAGAGCGGCTCGCTGATCACCGCCAAACAGGCTCTGGGTTTCGGGCGGGAGGTCTTCGCCGTACCCGGATCGATCGACAACCCGCTTGCACGCGGCTGCCACCAGCTTTTGCGCGAAGGCGCGCATCTGGTTGAATCTGCGGCAGATATTGTGGAAATCCTGGCCCCCGATCTGGTAGAATCCCTCGCGGACGGGGCGGCCATCGAAGCCAACTCGCCAACCCCACACTCTGCGGCTTCCCACCCGGACGAGCGCCAGTTGCTCGATGCCCTTGACGCCACGCCGACAAGCATCGACACGCTGATCGCCCGCACCGGACTGCGTGCTGCAGACATTTCCTCCATGCTGCTGATCATGGAACTGCAAGGCACCGTGGCCATAGCACCCGGTGGCGGTTACCAGAAGATCAGGTCAACAACTTGATACAACCCAACGTACTCGACGCGCTTCTCTACATCTTCGATGTGGTGCTCGATGACATGCCTACCGATGACATGGACTCCGACCACATCGAGCAGGCGCTGACCGAAGCGGGCTTTCCCAAAAACCTGATCGACAACGCCATGGACTGGCTGATGGAGCTGGCCGACGGTGAAGGCCTGGCCGCGCCCACAACGGCCATGCGCCTGTTCGCGCCGGAAGAGCAGATCCGCCTGGATGTCGAAAGCCGCAGCCGGCTCACCCAGCTGGAAACGCAGGGCATTCTGTCCGCGGAAAACCGCGAGCGCGTCATCGAACGCCTGCTGGCCCTCGACACCCCGGTCATCAGCCCCAATGAAGTGGACTGGGTCACGCTGATGGTGCTGCAGGCCGATCGTGCTGCCGAGAATGAGTTCAATGCGATGGAAGGCGTGCTCTTCGACCCGGCCGGAACCTGCCTGCATTGAGCGCATATCCCGCTGCGACGACGCTGACCTGCTCCTGAAAAAATCGCCCGTCGAGGCCCCGGCCTGCGGGGACCTCGCAGGCAGCTTTCGCGCGCAGGACTTCGTCAGCACCGCCGCTTGCCGGTCGGCACGACGCCGACATTTACAACGCCCCGAGCCGACCGGCATTTCGCGAAAGGTTGACTTCGCCCCCCCACTCTGCAACAAACTGCGCCCCCTCCACCGCTGCCTGACAGGGGCATGAGCCAGAATCTCGTCATCGTCGAGTCGCCCGCCAAGGGCAAGACCATCAAAAAATACCTGGGACCGGACTATGAAGTTCTGGCGTCCTACGGCCACGTGCGCGACCTGGTCCCGAAGGAAGGCGCGGTCAAGCCTGACGAGGGCTTTGCGATGCGCTACGACGTCATTGAAAAGAACGAAAAGCACGTCAACAAGATCGCGGCGGCGCTGAAGAAAGCCGACACCCTGCTACTGGCCACTGACCCTGACCGCGAAGGTGAGGCGATTGCATGGCATCTGCTGGAATTGCTGCGCGAAAAGGGTCTGCTGGAAAACCGCGACGTCAAGCGCGTGGTGTTCCACGAAATTACCAAGACTGCGGTGCAGAACGCCGTGGCCCACCCACGCGAAGTCGCCAACGAGCTGGTCAATGCCCAGCAGGCGCGCCGGGCACTCGATTACCTGGTCGGTTTCAATCTGTCACCGCTGCTCTGGCGCAAGGTCGCCCCGGGGCTGTCTGCAGGACGGGTCCAGACACCGGCCCTGCGGCTGATCGTCGAGCGCGAAGACGAAATCAACGCCTTCGTGGCGCGCGAATACTGGACCGTCGAAGCGCGCAATGAAAAGGACGGCCAGGCCTTCAATGCCAAGCTGTCGAGGCTCAACGGCACCAAGGTCGAGCAGTTCACGCTGACCAATGAAGCCGACGCCACCGCCGCGCGCACCGCCCTGCTCGAAGCCGCCAATGGCGCCCTGCAGGTGCGTGAGGTCAAGAAGAGTCAGCGTCGCCGCTTCCCGGCCCCGCCCTTCACCACCTCGACCCTGCAGCAGGAAGCCTCGCGCAAGCTGGGCTTCGGCGCGTCCCGCACGATGCGCACCGCGCAGGGACTGTACGAAGGCATCAACGTCGGCGGCGAAACCGTGGGCCTGATCACCTACATGCGTACCGACTCGGTCAACCTGGCCCAGGACGCCCTCGACGAATTGCGCCAGGTCATTGGCGATCGCTATGGCGAAAAGGCCCTGCCCGCAGAGATCCGGCGCTTCAAGTCCAAGTCGAAGAATGCCCAGGAAGCGCACGAGGCCATTCGCCCCACCAGCGCCGCCCGGCACCCGGATGAGGTGCGCTCTGCACTCACCCCCGACCAGGCACGCCTGTACACCCTGATCTGGCAGCGC
Source organism: Oceanococcaceae bacterium (assembly GCA_041593295.1). Taxonomy (GTDB): domain Bacteria; phylum Pseudomonadota; class Gammaproteobacteria; order Nevskiales; family Oceanococcaceae; genus MS8. The sequence continues at coordinate 12,197 of JBFHON010000052.1, forward strand.
ACGGTCGCCTGCCAGATGGAAGCTGCGGTCTTCGACACGGTCGGCGCCAACCTGCATGCCGGTGACGCGGGGGTGTTCCGCGCCACCGGTTCCACCATGGTCAGCCCCGGCTTCATGGCGGTCTACATGGAAGGCCGCGATGACGAAGGCGAAGACGACGATGCCGACAAGCGTCTGCCGGTACTCACCGAAGGCGACACCGTCACGCTGAACGAAGTCATTGCCGACCAGCATTTCACCGAGCCGCCCCCGCGCTACACCGAGGCCAGCCTGGTGAAGACGCTGGAGGAATACGACATCGGTCGGCCGTCGACCTACGCCAGCATCATCAACACGCTGCAAAA